>RPYR01000156.1 GCA_008671285.1 Collinsella aerofaciens
AGCCACTTGTTCTGCTTCTTCATGCTAAACAGCGACGCACGACGGCTGCGCATATTGAAGCAGTGGAAGATCTCGACCATGTTGAGCGTGATGAACGCCATCATCACGCCTTCCTCGTCGGCATTGCCGGCGATCATATCGGCGATGTGGATGTAGCCCATGTCAAAGTACACGCCCACAAAGAAGCTCGCCAGCACCAGCACGGTGATGATCAGGCCCTGGACAACGCAGTCCAGACCCATATTGCCGGCAAAGACGCCGTCCTTGGCGTTGCGCGGCTTGCGCTTCATGATGTCGCCCTCGGCATCCTCCATGCCCAGCGCGAGCGCGGGGAAGCAGTCGGTGACCAGGTTCACCCACAGCAGCTGCACCGGCTGGAAGATGGTAAAGCCGATGAGCGTGGCGATAAACACCGAGAAGACCTCGGCAAGGTTGGCCGAAAGCAGGAACTGGATGACCTTGCGGATGTTGTCGTAGATGCGACGGCCCTCTTCGCAGGCACCGATGATGGTGGCGAAGTTGTCGTCGGCAAGCACCATGTCGGCGACGTTCTTGGTGACATCGGTACCGGTGATGCCCATGCCAACGCCGATGTCGGCGCGCTTGATGGACGGGGCGTCGTTGACGCCGTCGCCCGTCATGGCCACGATCTGGTCGCGCGACTTCCAGGCCTCGACGATGCGGGTCTTGTGCTCGGGCTGAACGCGAGCGTACACGCCGTAGTCCTCGATGTGCGCGTCGAGCTCCTCGTCGCTCATGCGGTCGAGGTCGGCACCGGTGATGGCCTGGCTGCGATCGGCGACGATGCCCAGCTGCTTGGCGATGGCCACGGCGGTGTCGATGTGGTCGCCCGTAATCATGACAGTGCGGATGCCGGCGTCGTGCGCCTCGCGGATAGCGTCGGCCACCTCGGGGCGGACCGGGTCAATCATGCCGGACAGGCCGCAGAAGACCATGTCATGCTCGAGCGCAGCGGGGCTGCAGTCGGCGGGAACCTCGGTGTAGGTACGGCTCGCCAGTGCCAGCACGCGCAGGGCCTCGTCGGCCATGGCCTTGTTGGCTGCCACGAGCTCGGCGCGACGCTCCTCGGTCAGGGGGACGACCTTATCGCCCTCGTAGATATGGGTGCACAGGCCGATCACCACGTCGGGCGCGCCCTTGGTGTACTGCTCGTACTCGCCGTCCAGGGTCTCGACGACCACGGACATCATCTTACGGCCCGAGTCGAACGGGGCCTCGCCCACGCGCGGGTGCTCGGCAGTCAGGCCAGTAAGACCAGCCTTGCCGGCATCGTTGACGAGCGCGCACTCGGTCGGCTCGCCCACGGCCTCGCCCAGTTCCTCGTCCCACTGGGCATCGGAGCACAGCGCCATGCCGGCCAAGAACTTCTCCTTGGGCGCAGCAAGTTCGTGCTTGACGACGGTCATCTTGTTCTGGGTGAGCGTGCCGGTCTTGTCCGAGCAGATGGTCTGCGTGCAGCCGAGCGGCTCGACAGCAGAAAGCTTGCGGATAATCGCCTGGCGCTTGGCCATCTTGGTCACGCCGAGCGAAAGGACGATGGTCACGACGGCGACCAGGCCCTCGGGGATGGCGGCGACGGCGAGCGAGACGGCGACCATAAAGGTGTCGAGCAGGGCAGTCGGGTCGGTAAGGACGTTACCCACGCCGTGACGGATGATGTCGACGCCAAAGATCACGACGCAGATGACGATAACCATAATGGTAAGAATACGGCTGAGCTCGGCGAGCTTCACCTGCAGCGGCGTGAGCTCTTCCTTGGCCTCGGCCAGGGCGCCAGCGATCTTGCCCATCTCGGTGTTCATGCCGGTACCGACCACGACGGCGCGACCGCGGCCGTACACCACGGTGGAGCCCATGTAGCACATGTTCTTGCGGTCGCCGAGCGGCACGTCGTCGGTGCCCGCGGCAAGCTCAATCACGTTGGCGTGCTTCTCGACCGGCACGGACTCGCCGGTCAGTGCGGCCTCTTCGATCTTCATCGTGGCGCTCTCGAGGACGCGGCAGTCGGCCGGGACGGAGTCGCCCGCCTCGAGCATGAGGACGTCGCCGGGCACGAGCTCGGCGCTCGGCAGATGCACGAGCTTGCCGTCGCGCAGCACCTTGGACTGCGCCGCGCTCATTTCCTGCAGGGCCTCGAGGGCCTCCTCGCTCTTGGCTTCCTGGACCACGCCCAGCACCGAGTTGACGATAACGACGAACATGATAATGGCGACATCGGCAAAGTCCGCCTCGCCCTTGACCATGCCCGTGAGCGCGCTGATGACGGCGGCAACGATCAGCATGATGACCATAGGGTCGGCCATCTGCTCAAAGAAACGCTTCCACAGCGGCGTCTTCTCGGCTTCCTCGAGCTTGTTAGGGCCTGTCTTGGCAAGGCGCGCCGACGCCTCGCCGTTGCTCAGGCCGAGGTTCTCATCGACACCTTGGTCGCTGAGCACCTCCGCCGCGGCGGACAGGTATTCCTTTTGCATATAGAGTCCCCTCCTGGGATTCGGGCCACTCAGCAGATTGATGCCCGATCATAATTCCCAGGAGAAGGGCAAGGGCTCATCAAGGCTGCCGTGCTGAGCGGCAGTTGATAGTGGAGCTATGGTACCCCAAAGCGACGCGTCTAGCCAAAACATTCCATCTGGAAACACGGCACAGGCGCAACGGTGCAGACAGTGTGATGCTCAACATTGATAAAACGTTTTTTCTTCGGCGCATCGTCAGACTGAAATATCGCCCAGATAGCAGCGGTTAGAACGGTTGGTAAAGTTTTTGCATATACCGTTTTTCCGCAAAAAATGAACTTCTAATTCGGCATACGGTCGATTTTTTGGGGTTGATTTCCGATCTCAGCCGAACACATTGAGCGGATAGGCCGTTCCCGCAGTTAGCCGAACGCCCCCGAGGCCCTATTCCGGCCACGGGGGCGTCGTTTTCCCAGTTGAAGGAACGGTGGAGATGTGTTTCGATGGGTCCGGTGGCCATGCTCCGCCCGCCGCCCGGCACCTCTTCCCAGACTCAGCCGGACGGTCGGTCCGTCTATTCCGTTTTCGCCCT
>RPYR01000153.1 GCA_008671285.1 Collinsella aerofaciens
ACCCACATCTACTCGGGTCTGGCCCGCGGCCTTGCCATTAAGGGCTGCAGCCCCACCAACTTCCTGGAGAATCTTGAGGAGCAGTGGTGGAAGATCGCCGCCCCCCGGAGCCGCGCCGGCGCCAAGGCCAGCGCCTATGCCACGATTCTGGATTCCATCCGCGATGGCGTTACCACGATCTTCGATCACCACGCGAGCTTCTGCGAGATCCCGGGCAGCCTCTTTACCATTAAGGATGCAGCTCAGGAGCTGGGCATGCGTTCGTGCCTGTGCTACGAGGTCTCCGATCGCCGCGGCCAGGAAAAATGCGACCAGGCCATTGCCGAGAACGCCGAGTTTGCCCAGTGGGCCGCCAAGGAGCGTCGCGATAACGATAACCACATGATCGCCGCCATGTTTGGCGGTCACGCCACCTTTACGCTGTCGGACGAGACCATGGACAAGATGGCCGAGGCCAACAACGGCCTGACCGGCTTCCACATCCACGTGTGCGAGGGCATGAACGATGTGTGGGATTCCCGCCTCAACCGCGGCGGTATCAGTCCCGTCGAGCGCCTGCTGCAGCACAACCTGCTGGGTCCCGACACCATGCTCGGCCACTGCATCCACGTGACGCCTGCCGAGATGGATATCGTCAAGGAGTCCGGCACCTGGCTCGTCAACAACCCCGAATCCAATATGGGAAACGCCGTGGGCTGCGCCCCCGTGCTCGAATTCTTCCGTCGCGGCATCCCCGTGTGCATGGGCACCGACGCCTACACCCACGATATGCTCGAGAGCCTCAAGGTCTTCCTGATCATCCAGCGCCACAACGCCGCCATGCCCAACGTGGGCTGGTGCGAGGCCATGACCATGCTGTTTGAGAACAACGCTAAGATGGCGAGCAAGTACTTCGATCGCAAGCTCGGTGTGCTTGAGGCCGGCGCTGCCGCCGACGTCATCGTCATGGACTACAAGCCCTTTACGCCGCTGAGCGAGGAGAACATCGACGGCCACATGCTCTTTGGCATGATGGGCAAAAACTGCCGCACCACCATCATCAACGGCCGCGTCCTGTACAAGGATCGCGAGTTCGTTGGCATTGATGAGGACAAGATCAACGCGTGGACCATGGCTGAGTCCAAGAAGCTCTGGAGCACGCTCAACGATCGCACCTACTAATTCACAAGTAGATTCACGCGCGCCGGATGTTTCGCCGCATCCGACGCGCGTATAGGCGACCTCCGCGGGGTCGCCGGCGCTGTGCTAGCGCTACACCGTATTTGCGCCCGCCGCGCGGTCTCGCCGGGCGTTACAGAGAGGAGCTCATTATGAGCGACATCATGAGGCCGATCCCGTTTTCGCAGCTGATGAACTGGATCATCGAGGAGCACAAGACCCAGGGCGCCGTCTTTGGCGTGCGCAAGATGGTCACGACCAACCAGGAGGGCGCGCTTCCCATTTTTGACGAGCGCATCGAGACTCCGTTTGGCCCGGCCGCCGGTCCCAATACGCAGCTTGCCCAGAACATCGTGGCATCCTACGTTGCCGGTTCCCGCTTCTTTGAGCTCAAGACCGTCCAGGTTATGGACGGCGAGGAGCTCTCCAAGTGTGTGAACAAGCCCTGCATCGTGGCGCAGGACGAGTGCTACAACTGCGAGTGGTCGACCGAGCTCGAGGTTCCGCAGGCCTTTGCCGAGTACGTGAAGGCATGGTTCGCCTGCCACCTGATCGCTCGCGAGTACGGCCTGGGAAGCCCGGACGGCTTTGTCTTCAACATGTCCGTGGGCTATGACCTGGAGGGTATTAAGAGCCCCAAGGTCGATGCCTACATCGAGGGCATGAAGGATGCCAGCGGCTCCGACGTCTGGAACGAGTGCCGCGCATGGGCTCTCGCCAACCTGGACAAGTTTGAGCATGTCGACGCCGCGTTTGTCGAGTCCATCCCGGCACGCGTTTCCAACTCCATTACCGAGTCTACGCTGCATGGCTGCCCGCCGGCGGAGATTGAGCGCATCGCGACCTACCTCATCACCGAGAAGGGCCTCAATACCTACATCAAGTGCAACCCCACGCTGCTGGGCTATGAGTTTGCACGTCAGCGCCTCAACGAGCTGGGCTTTGACTACATCGTCTTCGATGACACGCACTTCCGCGAGGACCTGCAGTGGGCCGACGCCGTGCCCATGTTCGAGCGCCTGATTGCCCTGTGCGCCGAGCGCGGCCTGGAGTTTGGCGTCAAGCTGACCAACACGTTCCCCGTCGACGTGACGAGGAACGAGCTGCCCTCCACCGAGATGTACATGTCCGGTCGTTCGCTGTTCTCGCTGACCATCGAGGCTGCCCGCCGCATTACCGAGCAGTTCGATGGCAAGCTGCGCATCAGCTACTCCGGTGGCGCCACGGTCTACAACATCCGCGCCCTGTATGACGCCGGCATTTGGCCCGTCACCCTGGCGACCGACGTTCTCAAGCCCGGTGGCTACGAGCGCTTTAGCCAGATGGCCGGTGAGTTTACCGACCTGGACGGCAAGCCGTTTGAGGGCATTTCGCTCGAGGCCGTGACTGCGATCCAGACCGACTCGCTCACCAACCCGCTCTACAAGAAGCCACTGCGCCCGCTGCCCGACCGCAAGGTCGCCGGCAAGAGCCCGCTTTCCGACTGCTTTACCACGCCGTGCCGCACGAGCTGCCCCATCCAGCAGGATATTCCCGCCTACCTGGCGGCCGTTGACGAGGGCCGCTACGAGGACGCACTCAACATCATCATCGAGCGCAACGCCCTGCCGTTCATTACCGGCACCATCTGCCCGCATCCCTGCGGCCGTGCCTGCGAGCGTGCGTTCTACGAGCCCGAGGGCGCCCAGATTCGCGCCAGCAAGCTCAAGGCCGCCCGCGAGGCCATGACCGCCGTGCTGCCCAAGCTGCGCGCCCAGGCCATCGCCAACGACGGCGAGCGCAACGTTGCCGTTATCGGCGGCGGCCCGGCCGGCCTGGCGACGGCGTTTTTCCTGACGCGCGCCGGCGTGCTCGTCACCATCTTCGAGGCTCGCGATTCGCTCGGCGGCGTGGTCCGTCACGTGATTCCCGAGTTCCGCATTGCGAGCGACGATATCTCCCACGATGCCGAGCTCTGCCTGGCCTTTGGTGCCAAGGTGCAGCTTAACGCTCGCGTGGATTCCATTGACGAGCTCAAGGCCCAGGGCTTTACCGACGTGGTCGTGGCCACCGGTGCCTGGATGCCCGGCTCTGCGGGCCTGGGCGAGGGTGCCGAGCTCGATGTACTGGAGTTCCTCGAGGCCGCCAAGAAGGGCGAGAAGCTCGAGCTGGGCGAGGACGTCGTGGTCATCGGCGCCGGCAACACCGCCATGGATGCTGCCCGCGTGGCCAAGCGCCTGGCTGGTGTGAAGAACGTGCGCCTGGTGTATCGCCGCACCAAGAAGCAGATGCCCGCCGACGAGGAAGAGCTTGATCTTGCTCTTGCCGATGGCGTTGAGTTCTGCGAGCTGCTGGCGCCCAAGGCACTCAACGGCGCCGTGCTGACCTGCGACGTTATGGAGCTTGGCGAGCCGGATGCAAGCGGCCGTCGCAGCCCCGTTGCCACGGGCGAGACCGTCGAGCTTCCCGCCACCACGGTGATCTGCGCCGTGGGCGAGGGCATCGATGCCAGCCTGTACGATGCTGCGGGCGTCGAGCACGACCGTCGCGGCCGCCTTGCCGCCACCTCCACCGGCGTCGAGGGCGTCTGGGCTGCAGGTGACTGCCGTCGCGGTCCGGCCACCGTGGTCGAGGCTATCGCCGATGCCGCCGAGGTCGCCCGTGCCATCGCCGGCGTGGACTTTAACAAGTACGCCGACTGCAACGAGCAGGCCGGTCGCGAGGACACCTGCTACGAGCGCAAGGGTACGCTCTGCCGCGACAAGCGCAACTGCACCAAGACCCGCTGTCTGGGTTGCGGTTCGGTGTGCGAGGTCTGCTGCGACGTGTGCCCCAACCGCGCCAACGTTGCCATTAAGGTGCCGGGCCTGGCTAAGCATCAGGTCGTCCACGTCGACGGCATGTGCAACGAGTGCGGCAACTGTGCCGTGTTCTGCCCCTACCAGGAGGGTCGTCCCTACAAGGACAAGCTCACCCTGTTCTGGAGCGAGCAGGACATGGAGAACTCCGAGAACGAGGGCTTCCTGGCCGTGGACGAGGATCACTTTAAGGTTCGCGTCGCCGATACGGTCCGCACCGTCTCGGTCGATGCCGTCAACACCGGCCTTCCCGAGGCCGTCCGCCTGACCATCAAGGCCGTGCGCGACAGCTATTCGTATCTCCTTAAGAAATAGGCGAGTCTCTTATGGCCAAATCCATTCAACATAACGTGGCCTACGTTGCCTGCGGAAGCGGTTGTGCCTCCGCAGGCGGCGACGCCCGCTGCAGCGAAGGCTGCATTGGCTGTGGCGCCTGCGTCACGGCCTGCCCCCACGGCGCCATTGCACTGGTCGATGGCATCGCCCGCGTTGATCGCTCAAAGTGCACGGGCTGTGGCCTGTGCGGCATGGCGTGCCCGCAGCGCGTGATTGCCTTCGTCCCCGGCTACCAGAATATCCTGGTGCGCTGCAACAACACCGATAAGGGCGCCATCGCCCGCAAGATCTGCGACACGAGCTGCATCGGTTGCGGCATGTGCGCCAAAAAGTGCCCCGCCGGCGCTATCCGCATCGAGGACAACTGCGCCCATATCGATGGCGCGGATTGCCTGTCGTGCGGCATGTGCGCCGTCGTCTGCCCGCATGGCGCCATCCACGACCGCACCGGCATCGCCGCCGGCGTGTAGAAGGGAATCGCCATGGCACAGGAATTCACTTTTACCGTTAACGGCGTCGAGCGCACGACGACCCAAAACAAACCGTTGCTGCGCTACCTGCGCGACGACCTGCATATCCATTCCGCCAAGGACGGCTGCTCCGAGGGCGCGTGCGGTACCTGCACCATCCACGTGGACGGTGCGGCCGTCAAGGCGTGCGTGCTGACCACCGCGCTTGCCGCCGGCCGTAACATCGTGACCGTCGAGGGCCTGCCCGAGGACGTGCGCGAGGCCTTTGTGTACGCCTTTGGCGCCGTGGGCGCCGTGCAGTGCGGCTTTTGCATCCCCGGCATGGTCATGGCGGGCGCAGCGCTCATCGCCGAGGACCCCGAGCCCACCGAGGAGCAGATCAAGTACGCCATCCGCGGCAACGTCTGCCGCTGCACCGGCTACAAAAAGATTATCGAGGGCATCGCACTCGCCGCAGCAGTGCTCCGCGGCGAAAAGCAGATCGACGAGGATCTGGAGCGCGGCGACGACTACGGCGTGGGCAAGCGCGCCTTCCGTATCGACGTACGCAAGAAGGTGCTCGGCGAGGGCAAGTATCCCGACGACATCGACGAGCTCGACCAGCCGGGCCTGACCTACGCCAGCGCCGTGCGCTCCAAGTATCCGCGCGCCCGCGTGCTCTCCATCGACACCTCCAAGGCCGAGGCCCTGCCCGGTGTGGTGGGTATCCTGCGCGCCGAGGACGTGCCGGTCAACCAGGTCGGCCACCTTATCCAGGACTGGGACGTCATGATCGCCCAGGGCGATATCACCCGCTGCGTGGGCGATGCCATCGTGCTGGTGGTTGCCGAGGACGAGGCGACGCTCGAGAAGGCCAAGAAGCTCGTAAAGATCGATTACGAGCCGCTGGAGCCCGTGCGTAACATTGTCGAGGCCAGAGCTGCCGACGCCCCGCGCCTGCACGACAGCTTCTTTGCCTTTGGCAACACGGTGGAGCTCAAGGACAACGTATGCCAGAGCCGTCACGTGACGCGTGGCGACGCCGCCAAGGCGCTGGCGGAGAGCGCGTTTACCGTGACGCAGCGCTTTACTACGCCCTTTACCGAGCATGCCTTCTTGGAGCCCGAGTGTGCCGTCGCCTTCCCGTACAAGAACGGCGTCAAGGTGCAGTCGACCGACCAGGGTGCCTACGATACGCGCAAAGAGTGCGCCCATATGTTTGGCTGGGATAGCGAACCCGAGCGTGTGGTCGTCGAGACCATGCTCGTGGGCGGCGGCTTTGGCGGCAAGGAGGACGTGTCCATCCAGCACCTGGCCGCGCTCGCTGCCTATAAGTTCCAGCGTCCTGTGAAGTGCAAGCTCACGCGCGCCGAGTCGCTCGCGTTCCATCCCAAGCGCCACGCCATGGACGGCACCTTTACGCTGGGCTGCGACGCCGAGGGCAACTTTACCGGCCTGGATTGCGAGATCAATTTTGACACCGGCGCCTATGCGTCGCTGTGCGGCCCGGTGCTCGAGCGCGCCTGCACGCATGCCGTCGGCCCCTACAAGTACCAGAATACCGACATTCGCGGCTTTGGCTACTACACTAACAACCCGCCCGCCGGTGCGTATCGAGGCTTTGGCGTTTGCCAGTCCGAGTTTGCGCTCGAGAGCCTGATCGACCTGCTGGCCGAGAAGGTCGGCCTGGATCCGTGGGAGATCCGCTACCGTAACGCCATCGAGCCGGGCGAGGTTCTGCCCAACGGCCAGATTGCCGACTGCTCCACGGCGCTTAAGGAGACACTGCTCGAGGTCAAGGATGCCTACTATGCGCATCCCGGCCACGCCGGCATTGCCTGCGCTATGAAGAACGCCGGCGTGGGCGTGGGCCTGCCCGATGCCGGCCGCTGCAAGATCCGCATCGAGGATGGCCGCGCCGTGGTCTACGCCGCCACGTCCGACATCGGCCAGGGCTGTAACACCGTCTTTTTGCAAGACGTTGCCGAGGCCTGCGGTCTGCCGCTTCGCTGCATTGCCAATGGCGAGTGCTCCACCGAGAACGCTCCCGACTCCGGCACTACGTCTGGCTCGCGTCAGACGGTCGTGACCGGCGAGGCCGTGCGCGGCGCCGCCTTCCTGTTGCGCGATGCCATGCTTGGCATCGAGGCCGGCAAGCCTGCGCCTGCCGCTCCGGTGAGCGCGCATGGCGACGGCGTCAAGATCGAGTACGACGACGGTCGCGCCTACCAGCTGCACACACAGGAACTCGTCGCCGGCCAGGGTATGCATCCTCAAGATCCCGCTGCCGCCATCAAGGCGCTCGAGGGCTGCGAGTTTGGCTACGTGTACCTGGAGCCGACCGACAAGCTGGGCGCCGACGTTCCCAACCCCAAGAGCCACATCTGCTACGGCTTTGCCACGCATGTGGTCATTCTGGATGATGACGGCCGCGTGAGCGAGGTCTATGCTGCGCACGATTCCGGCAAGGTGGTCAACCCCATCTCCATCCAGGGTCAGATCGAAGGCGGCGTGCTCATGGGGATGGGCTATGCGCTTACCGAGGAC
Organism: Collinsella aerofaciens; assembly: GCA_008671285.1. The sequence goes on from RPYR01000153.1 coordinate 7,328, forward strand.
TGGCCGCTCAAGGACTGCGTACCCCAGGCAAGGTACGGTACGCTCGGGCTGTTCCGTGCGCCCGAGATTCCGGATATCCACGCCATCTACGTGGAGAAGGACGAGCTGCTGCCCGTGGCATACGGCGGCAAGGGCATCGGCGAGATCGCAACGATCCCCACGGCGCCCGCCGTACAGAACGCCTATCGCGCGTTTGACGGCAAGCTGCGTCCAGATCTGCCCATGGTGGATACGCCGTACAGCCGCGCCCGTCGCCGCGGGTAGGGTAGAGCGTGGACGGCCATTGTTGACGAGCTGTTCGCGCTCAACATCAACTGTATATGCTGCGCCTTTGGCCCCAGCTCCATCGCGAGCCGGGGCCTTTTGTTTGGAGCGCCTCCGCATGCGGAAACTGTGTCCCGGAATTCGGCTCCAGAATGGGATGCACTTTCCGGTTGAAGCCTCAAGCGGAAACTGCGTCCCGGAATCGTGCCTCAGAATGGGATGTGTTTTCCGCTGGCCGGCCGTTTGGAAAGTGCATCCCAGTTTGAGCGTTTATTCCGGGATGCGGTTTCCGCTGAAGGACTCAACCGGAAAGCCTGTCCCGTTCCGAGGCTGGATTCCGGGACACGCTTTCCGCTAGGCCCGCCATACGGAAAGTGCATCCCGTTTTGAGTGTCCGAACTGGGACGCGCTTTCCGCCAGCGTGGCCGTTGGGAAAATGCGGCCCAGATAGGGGGGGATGCGATTCGGCGATGCGTGGCCTAGCAGCTCCTACAGGTCCACCTCGTTGAGCCACGTCGGCAGCGCGGTCTGCCGGATGCCTGCCGTCTGCAGCTTTTTGGCGAGCATTCCTGCCGAGCGGACCTCGTTCATGGTAAAGCGCAGCAGAGGGTGACCGTAGAGCGATAGGTGCGCTTCGCGCTGTCGTTCGGCAACGAGCGCCTCGGCGGTGGTGCGTCCGGCCAGCATGGTCTGGTCGGTATATTTGATGAGCCCGTCGAGCTCGCCCAGCGTGAGTTCCCGCGCCTGGCGCTCCCAGGCAAAGTCCGTTCGTATGGGCTTGGCCGAATCGAAGGGGTCCGTCAACTCGTATTGAAGCCAGTCGGGCGCAAAGCCCGTCTCGATCATGACGGCTCGGGCGACCGATTCCCCGCCGCTCTCGGCGCGGGCGTCGGCATATCGAAGCGTTGTGAGGGCGGTGCGAATCGCGCGACCATTGCGGGCAGTCGCTCGTTGCTCAACGGCCTCCATCAGCTGTTCCCGCGCAAGGCCGAGCTTTGAGATCGCCGAATCGGCAATGGGCATGCCGTCGACAAAACCAGTTTGCAGCAGGCAATCTGTGGCCGTTTGGATGGGCGGCGTTACCGATATGCCGGCTCTGCGTATTGCTCCGGCCGGCTCAATCTGGTGTCGCTGAATATGTGCGCCCGGACGAGCCGACGGCTTTGTCGAGCTGCAAACATGCACGACATTCAGGTGTCGCCACGAGACCTCGAGCCCCAGCAGGCAAGCTGCCGAAAACGAGCAGAACGTCCAATCGGGATGGATGATCGCAAGGGCGCGGATAATCTCGCAATGGCGTTGCGCTCGGTTGAGTTCATCCCAGCGCGTTTTTCGCGCAAACAACCCCGGAATGGGCGAGACAACCGTGCCGCCGGTGCGCCGAAGGAGCGCTTTTCGGATCGCCGTGCTCGGGGGAATCAGGCAGCGCCCCTCTTGTTCGGCTTGGTTCAACAGCTGGTCGATGAGTTGGTCATTGCAATGGGTCATGAGCTACCGCCTCCTTTTGGGTAGCAAAAACGTATCAGCTGGAACTTGCCGCTCAGCTGACCAAAAGCTGACCAAAATCTAACCATGCAGGTAGATGACCTGCTTTTGGCGACATATTTCTTGTTTGAATCGGTGGGTGGTAATCGGCACCCGTGAACGGTAGCTAGATATGAAGTCTTGGTAAGTTTCGAGACGTGTACTTTTTGAAAAAGAGCATTCTATCTGCTGTTTTGTGTTTCTGGATCGCATATTTGAAGGCATGTGATAAGGGCGGAGGATCGTCATCTTGTACCTGAGGAAACCGTGACCCGGAATTGCCGCTCGGAATGGGACGCGCTTTCCGGAACAGCCCTCAAGCGGAAACTGTGTCCCAGATTTCGGCCCCAGAGTGGGATACCGTTTCCGGAACGGTCCACGTGCGGTGGTGTACCGCCCCTTTCGTGTGCACCGCTTGTCGAATTACGTTATAGCTAGCTATATTATAGGAAGGTATAATATAGCTAGCTATAACGTAAAGGAAGGATGGCCCTATGTTTATCGGAAGAACAGTGGAAATGTCCGAGCTCAATCGACTGTATGGCACGGGCTCCTTTGAGATGCCTGTGATTTACGGCCGCCGTCGCGTGGGCAAAACGCGTCTTATCACAGAGTTTATCCAAGGCAAGAAGGCTATTTACTTTCAAGCTCGTCGTACCAATGCAGAGGCAAACCTGCACGGCTTTAGCCAGGCGATACTTGCAGACTCGGTTGGTGCTGCAGGCGTGTCGTTTCGTAGTTTTGACGAAGCGTTCGATGCATTGGCCACCATGGCTCGCACGGAACGTTTGATTGTCGTGATCGACGAGTATCCTTATCTCGCCCAATCGAATCCCGAGATCAGCTCGTTGCTGCAAGACAAGATCGATCACTTGTACAAAGAGACCAAGCTTATGCTTATCCTGTGCGGGTCGTCGCTTTCGTTTATGGAAGAGCAGGTGTTGGGCTACGAGAGTCCGCTATACGGTAGGCGTACGGCCCAGTTTAAGATCATGCCGCTCGATTTTATGACGACCCTCGGCCTGTGGCAGAGCATGGGTCGCGAAGACGCTGCAGTTTGCTATGGCATGACGGGTGGCATTCCTGCATATATCGAGAAAGTCGATCCTGCCGCACCGCTCAAGGACAACATCAAACGTCTTTTTCTTACTCCTACGGGCTATCTCTTTGAGGAGCCGAGTAACCTGCTATTGCAGGAGTGCCGCAATCCCGAGCAATATGATGCGATCGTGCAAGCAATTGCTCAGGGGCGCTCGAAGATCTCGGAGATTGCGAGCTCTACGGGAATCCCTGCGAGCAACGTAAAGAGCTATGTGGATAAGCTGGCGTCGCTTGGGATTGTCGAGCGCGAGCTGCCCCTAAACGAGACGAGCAATAAGCGAGCCGTGTATCTGCTGAGCGATCAGATGTTTAGGTTCTGGTACAAGTTTGTTCCGCAGAACATTGGGCTGATTCAAAACGATATGGCCGAGATGGCGTATAAGCGCATTGAGCCACACGTATCGGATTACATGGGTACGGTCTTTGAGCTTATATGCAGACAATACGTGTACGAACTCGCGCGGGCGGGCCAGCTCGATGTGGTTCCGGCAAGCGTTGGGCGCTGGTGGGGGACGGATAATCGCACGCATACGCAGGAAGAAATCGACTTGATTGTTGACGATGGCGAGGGCACTGCGCTGTTTGCGGAGTGCAAATGGCGCAATGAACCGGCGGGCGAAGACGTGCTGCAAAAGCTCGTATACCGAAGCGAGCTCTTTAGGCGGCAGCATAAAAGCTATGCGATCTTCTCGAAGCGAGGCTTTACGCAAGGATGTCAGGAAGCTGCGGCGAGCAGGGGAGATGCCAAGCTGATTTCGTTTGCCGAGATGTGCGAGCGGAGATAACCAAGCACGCTCTGATGTGATGCTCGGAATGGGTCGCGCTAAGGATGTCAAGCGTAAAACCTTCAATGAAAATGGCGTAAAAACTACATCTGTCATGGCGTAAAAACTACATTGAAAGTAGCGTAAAATCAGCATTGAGAATGGCGTAATTTCGCATATCGCGTGATAGAGAGCGACGGCCGTCTATGGATGCACCAAAGAGATTGACCCAAAAGGGATATAGGCCCCGGCTCATAGAGGAGCGCCTCGACACCCTTATGCGGGCGTTTGGCTGTGTGGAGATCAACGGCCCCAAATGGTGCGGCAAGACCTGGACGGCGCTCTCTCGCTCGGCGAGCGTCTCCAGGCTCGATGAGCCTGCGCAGCGTGCGGCGGCAGAGGTCGACCCAAGCCTGGCGCTCATCGGCGATGCGCCACACCTGGTCGATGAATGGCAGGAGGTGCCCGAGGTTTGGGATGCCGCCCGGCGTTTCGTGGACGCGAGCGGCAACGAACGGGGGACACTTTTGCTCACGGGCTCGACCGCGCTCAAAAGCGAGGAGCGCAGCCATGTTCGTCATTCCGGCACGGGTAGGATCGCCTGTCTGTCAATGCGCCCCATGGCCCTGTGTGAGTCGGGCGACGGCGAGCCGCTCGTGTCACTGGCAAGCCTCTTTAAGGGCGAGGATTTTGCCCCTCAGCGTCGCGAGAGCACGGTGGATGACGTCGCCCGCTGGTGCTGCAGGGGCGGTTGGCCTGCAAATCTTGGGCTTTCGGAAGATCTTGCGCGAGAGACGGCAAGCCAGTACGTGCACTCGGTGCTCGACGTCAACGTGCTGGACGAGGGCATGTCGCCCGAGCTTGCACACGGCCTTTTGCGAGCTCTTGCCATGAACGAGAGCCAGGCTGTCACGTACAAGACGCTCGTAAAGGACGCCTCGTACGGTGAGGCGGGCCCCGACGAGAGGACCATCGCTGCGTACTTGGACCTCTTCAACAGGCTCAAGCTGACCGAGGACCTGTGCGGATGGGAGCCGCCCATGCGCTCGAAGGCCCGCGTTCGCGTGCGCCCCAAGCGCTACTTCTGTGACCCGTCACTTGCGGCGGCGTTGCTGGGGGCTACCCCTGAGCGGCTGCTTGGCGATATGCAAACGCTGGGGATGCTCTTTGAGAATCTCGTCCTGCGCGACGTGCGCGTGTTCCTTTCCACCTACGGCGGTGTCGACAACAGTGTCCATTATTTCCGAGATGAGAAGGGCCTTGAGGTCGATCTGATCGTTGAGCACGACGGGCGCTGGGGAGCCATCGAGGTCAAGCTGAGTGATGCGAAAGCAGACGATGGAGCGAGAAATCTCAAGGCGCTGGAGAGGAAAGTGCTCTCCAATCCTGCCGCCCAGAATGCCGCGCCGGCGTTTTTGGCGGTCGTGGTTGGAAAGGGGAGCATTGCCTACACACGCGACGACGGCGTGGCGGTGATTCCCATGGCGGCACTTGGGGCGTAGTGGTTTTGCGGGCGTGCCGTGCTTCCTTTACCGAAAATCCATTTGGTAAACCAGATGCTCGCGGATAGAATAAAGTTGACGGCAGCCCAAGGGTGATAGCTGGGCAGCGCCGTTGCTTGGTCAAGAGGGCAGTGCCTTAATGGCAGCGACTTGTTATGCTTCGAATGCTGCTTGAGTGCCTCGGAAAGTTCGATAAGCGCCGTGAAGAGCGAGACCAAAGCAACCAAGAGCTCTACGAGCTCTGATGGGTCCGGGATGACCGCTGATTCAAGTCACCGGGCCTAAATCTTTTTCATGCATTTGAATAGAGCGGGCGATTCTCTTGGGGCCGTCTGCATGGCGTGCGCCCGGCGCATGGCATTGCGCCGGGCTTTCATGTCCGCGCGGCCACCTATCCTTACGGCAATGTAGCCGCCTATGTAGCAAGCGGCAGGCAACGGAGAAAGGCCCTAACCGTGTCAGCTGAAAAGACGCCGTGTATCTCGGCTATCGATGCGACGAACTTTGCGCGCCAGATCGTGCTGGACTTTGAGTTTGCGCCGGTGCCAAAGCAGCGCCAGCGCCGCGGGCTACGTAACGAGATTATCGAGGTCGGCGCTGTTAAGCTCGATTACCACGGCAACGTGATGGGCGAGTTCTCGCAGCTTGTGCAGACGGAATATGCCGAAGGCGTTGCGTATCCCGTCCGCGAGCTCACGGAGATATCGGCCGTGGATACTGCCATGGCTGATCCTCTCTACGTGGTGATGAAAAGGCTCAACGATTGGATCGGTCGCTACTCCGCCCAGGTGGTCTGTTGGAGCGGGGCAGATCGTCGACAGCTTTTGACCGAGTGCCAGGCAAAGCACATCGATCTTTCCGCATTTCCTACGGACTGGGCCGATCTGCAGGCGTTTTACACCTGGATTATGGATGTGGGCAGCCACGGGTGTGTCTCTTTGAGTGACGCGGCAACGTGTTTTGGTTTTAACGCAAGCTTTATGCCGGTGAGCTTGTGTTCGATGCCACTTGTCGAGGCTGAGTGCAGGTCGGCGACTTGCTCGATGTCTGAGTTGCCCTTCGATCAGTTCTTGTCGAGCTCCTTTGGGCGGGAGAGGCAGCGATCTAGATATCCGCTCTTGGCATATGAGACAAGAAGCCCGTAAAACTGTGGCAATGTCAAAAGGCATACACAAGTGTCAGTCTTTTGACATCGTATGATTTTGGGGAGTGGCGTGCAGCGATCGCGCGCCACCATGACGGCGTAAGTGTTTGCTTTCGTTGTAGAATCTAACGATATGAGCATCCCGGTTGCTCCAGTGCTTCGATGCTCTGGTCTTTAGCGCCTTTCGTTCAGTGGAGGACTGACCGCAAGCGGCGTAAACAAGAAAGGGGACAATCGCAAATGAAAGCAACCGAGGCAAATCTACTCGACCTTATGGGCGTGGCGAAGATGCAGTTTGTCATTCCCGTGTACCAGCGAGTTTACTCGTGGAGCGTAAAAGAGTGCGAGGTGCTTTGGGATGACGTCATGCGCGCTGGCCGTGATGGCGTATCGCACTTCGTGGGGTCGATGCTCTATATCCCCGAGTCCGAGAGCTCTGCCACGAGTATCTCGCGAGTGCTTCTGATTGACGGACAGCAGCGTCTGACGACGTTTTCGTTGATGATTGCTGCCTTGGCTGACTATCTGGAGAGTAATCCCGACAAGGCTGGCTTCCTTGGCGATCTCAAGATTTCGGCGCTGCGGAAGAACTACCTCTTTAACGATGACGACTACAACGGTCTAGCGCGCTACAAATTGGTGCTCTCGCAGGACGATAAAGAGACGCTGTTCTCCATCGTGTCTAGGTCACCCGTGCCGGATGAAAAATCGGATCGCATTGTCGAGAACCACGCGTTCTTCCGTGAAAAGATGCACGGGAAATCATTCGACCCTGCAAGGCTTTGGGCGGGGCTAAACCGCGTGCAGGTCATCGACACTAAGCTCACCGCTGGCGTCGATAATGCCCAGCTCATATTTGAGTCCATGAACTCCAAGGGTAAGCCGCTCACGCCTATCGACCTCATTCGTAACTACGTTCTTATGTCGCTTCCCAACGACGAGCAGACCAAGCTCTACGAGGGTTACTGGCATCCGCTCGAGCGCTTGTTCGGAAAAGGCGGCGAAGAAGAGTTCAATGCATTTATCTGGTACTGGCTGTGGCTTAAAGTTCCCAATAGGATGCCGAAGGAGAACGAGGCCTACTACGAGTTTAAGCGCTATTTCGCCGACGACTACGATGGTGACACCGAGGGTCTGCTTAAGGAGCTGCGCGGGTATGCACATAGATACGCCAGTCTGTTCCTTGGTAAGGAGAAGGACGACGGACTGCGCCGAGTGTTCGGCAGAATCGTAAGCCTCGACGTGAAGCAGATAAGGCCCCTCTTAATGTTGCTTTATTCGGTTTACGAGGGGAATGGACTAGACCGCAATGCGTTTTTACGTATCTGCGAGACTATCGAGTCGTTTCTGTTCAGGCGAGCGGTTTGCGGCAGACTTACCACGGGCCTAAATAATTTCTTTGCCGGCATGTATCGCAATCTCGAGCAGCAGGACGATATCGAGGAGTACGTTACGGCGATGCTCCTTATCCACAGCAGCGGTATGACCGCATACTTTCCGACAGACGAGCATTTTGTCGAGGAGTTTAAGACGCGTGACTGCTACAACCGCTTCTCTAAAAAGCGCTATTACCTGGAACGCATGGAGAACTGGCACCACCCAAAGGAGCCCATCTCAGCCGACGATTACCAGATCGAGCACATCATGCCCCAGACGATCGATGATGAGCACGGCTGGAAGGAATCGCTTGGTGAGAACTGGGAAGACGTCCACGACAGGCTGTGCAACAACTTGGGAAATCTTACGCTGACGGGATACAACCAGGAGTACTCAAACCGGTCGTTCTCGGACAAGCTCAATCTGCCTGACGTCGGATTTAAGTGCAGCCCGCTCTACCTAAACAAATCGATTGTCTCGCATGAAAAATGGGGTGAGGAAGAGATTGGGCAGCGCGCGGACGAGCTGGCGAAAGAAGCGTGCGAGATATGGAAGTATCCCGACCTCCCGGCAGACGTCGTCGACAAGTACCGTCCTTCTCGCGGGGAGTCTGACGAGGCGCCTATTTGGACTCTGCAGGAGAATCACCCCACTTTTGCCGAAGGCGGACTCAACCAGAAGCTTTTCGATGAGGTGCGCGAGTCTGTTCTGAGTGGTAATCCTTCGTGGGAGTCCTATATAGCCAAGTACTATGTAGGACTCAGGTCGGGCAAGCGAAAACTGCATGCCGTGCTAGAAGGCAGGACCAGCAACGGTGGTTGGATTGCCGTTGGCTTGGCAAAGAGTGTGGATGATCTAACGGATCCAGAGGACATGTGCCAGGACAAGCGTACGCAGGGTGGATTTGGCCCGGGCTTACCCACTTACGTTGCGCTTCGGAATGCCGATGACATTCCTGCGGTGCTCGATCTCATAAAGCAGTGCTAGGTTGAAGGCCGGGAATCTAATTCCCGGCCCTTGCCCGCTCAAAATCGTCGATGGCCCATTCGCCCGTCTACGCCCCCACAATCCCGCGAGTCGCTTGATTTGGTTTACGGCCCTCAGTTTTCGGCATCTGTTACTCGTCGTCCCTGTCGTTGGGGTCGCCCTTGAGGGTGTTGATGTCCAGGTACTGGTTATCGTCCTCTTTTTGCTGGGTCTCCGACTCCGCTTGGGTGGGGCCGCGGAACAGCTGGAATCCCTCAAACGCAATGACGCCGAGCAGGGCAATGACAATGGCGATAAAAGCAACCTTGACTGCCTGCGGAAATTCCGAGAAACGCAGCGCCTTTTCCTCGGCGTAATAATCGGCGAAGCGCTCTTCGCCCGTGCTTTTGGTATACGCCGGTGCGGACGCGGCCTCCGGGTCATATTCCGGTGCAGACGTGGCAGCGTACGGATCGTTGAGATAATCGCTCGATGCGGTGCCATAATCCTCGGTCTCGATGCGACCGGTGCCAGCATAGCCATCGGAATAATCGGAATATGCCGCACCGCCCTCATAGTCCGTGGCGCTCGTGTTGGCGGCAAAAAGCGGGTTAACTGGAACGTCGAGCGCCGGCATGCCGGTAGAGGTCTCATCCAGATCGGCTGCAGCCCAGGAATCGTAGGCAACCTGACGGGCAACGGGCTCATCGAGCCTTGCGACCGGAGGCTTGCGTGCCGCAGGAACGGGCAACTGCTGGGCGTTGTACATAACGGTGCTGTCGGCCGATTTGCCCTGCGTCGCTGCTGCGAGAAATGCCGCCGTCTCGGACGGGTCGCTTGCGGGGCGGGGAGCGGGCGTGGGCGCCGAAGTGGGTGCGGGCGTAGGCGCGGGCATCGAAACAGGCGACTGCGCAGGAGTCGGCGCAGGTGCGGACTTAGGCGCAAGTGCGGGATTGGGGCTTGACGGGCGAGCCCCGCCGCCGCCCATGAGTTCGTCGGCGGTCCACGGGCGATCATCCATCACGTCGTCAAGGCTCAGCGAAAACAGGTCGTCTTCACCCTCATCGAACATGCGGTGCACATGTCCACCAATTGCCGGAATCAATCCGCGACCGGTGCATGATGCCTTGCTCAACGCCATTCTGTTCCATCCTTTCGAAATACTAATGACATCGATTATATGGAACTTCCCAAGCGGCTCGGTCTTGGATTCGTGCTTTCCAGAACTCGCGCCCAAAAGGGGAGGGGCAATCCAGGCGAGTGCCTACTTGTCGCCGGCCGCCGCCTTGGCCTCATTGAGGTAGCTATAGAAGCTGTATTTGGAGATGCCAAAGAACTCGCAGGCGCGCTCGCTCGACTTGGAAATGAGGAAGGCGCCGCGACGGTCGAGGTAGCCAATGGCACGAATGCGCTCGTCTTTGGTCATGAGCGCCGCGGGCTTGCCCACAAACTGCTCGCACTCGTGCAGCAGGTCCTCGAGCAGGTCGCCGATGTTCTTGGTAATGGGCTCGGGCTCGGTATAGCCCGTGCCGCCGGTGCCGGTAAAGGCGTCGAGCGAACGCTCAAAAGCCTTCATAAGCGTAATGTCAAAGTTGATGCCCAGAATGCCGCCGGGCTTGCCCTCGGCGTTGCGGATAAAGATCGTCGACGATTTGAGCAGCTTACCGTCGGTGGTTTTAGTGAGGTACGGCTCGCGGTCGTGTACATCGGTGGCGCCCTCGTGCATGGACTCAAACACGATATGGCTGGGGCCGTCACCCAGTTTGCGCCCGCTGACGTGGCCGTTTTCGATCACTACGATGGAGTGGTCCACGTCCTCGGTCTCCAGATCGTGGACGACGACTTCGCAGTTGGGGCCAAATTGCAGCGCCAGACCGTGTGCGAGGCGCTTGTAAAACTCAATCTGTGCGGGGGTCATGGGTACCTTCCTAAAAATTAGTTTGGGCTCACTGTGCCATAAACCACACATGACCGCAAACAAATCCATCAACAAGGCAATTCATGACCGTTCGGCGGCGAAAAAGTACCGATTACGGCAACAAACAATTTGTTAGGTTTGCCAATCAAAAAGTGTGATAGAACAGTGCTAACAAACTTTTTGTTTGGCATCCACATAAAAGTTCAGTCGCATGAATGGGAATGGGCTGAAACGCGTATGCGGGGGCCGGCAAGAGAGGACTTAAGGAGTTCACCGTATGGCCGATAAGATCCAGTGGGCGGGCAACACGATGCCCAAGAGCGATGACAAGCACTTGGGAATCATGAGCCTCGACCACGTGAAGAAGGCCCGCGCCTTCCACCAGTCGTTCCCTCAATATACCGTCACCCCGCTTGCCCGCCTGGACGGTCAGGCTGCGCGCTTGGGTCTGTCCAACCTGTGCGTTAAGGACGAGAGCTATCGCTTTGGCCTCAACGCCTTTAAGGTTCTGGGCGGATCGTTTGCCATGGCCAACTACATTGCCGACGAGACCGGCAAGGACGTTGCCGAGTGCACCTTCGATTACCTGACCTCCGATCAGCTTGCCAAGGACTTTGGCCAGGCCACCTTCTTTACCGCTACCGACGGCAATCATGGCCGCGGCGTGGCATGGGCTGCCAACAAGCTGGGCCAGAAGGCCGTCGTTCACATGCCCAAGGGTTCCACCAAGCCCCGCTTCGATAACATCGCCGCCGAGGGCGCAACGGTGACCATCGAAGAGGTCAACTACGACGAGTGCGTGCGCATGGCCGCCGCCGAGGCCGACGCCTGCGAGCGCGGCGTCATCGTTCAGGACACCGCCTGGGAGGGCTACGAGAAGATCCCGTCTTGGATCATGGAGGGCTACGGCACCATGGCTTCCGAGGCTGCCGAGCAGCTGCGCGAGATGGCCATCAACCGCCCGACGCACGTGTTTGTCCAGGCTGGCGTGGGTTCGCTCGCCGGCGCCGTGGTGGGCTACTTCACCAACCTGTATCCCGATAACCCGCCCACCTTCGTCGTGGTCGAGTGCGCTCCGGCCGCCTGCCTGTACAAGGGCGCTGCCGCCGGCGACGGCGATCCGCGTATCGTGGACGGTGACATGCCCTCCATCATGGCCGGTCTGTGCTGCGGTGAGCCCAACATCCTGGGCTGGGATATCCTGCGCAACCATGCCACCGCCTTCGTGTCCTGCCCCGACTGGGTCACCGCTCGCGGCATGCGCACCCTGGGCGCCCCCGAGAAGGGCGACCCGCGCGTCATCTCCGGCGAGTCCGGCGCGGTGACCACTGGCCTGGTCGAGACCCTCATGCTCGATCCTGAGTACGCCGAGCTCAAAGAGCTCATCGGCCTGGATAAGACGAGCTCCGTGCTCTGCTTCTCCACGGAAGGTGACACCGATCCGGATCAGTACCGTCGCATCGTCTGGGAAGGCGAATACCCCACTTGCTAATCGTTGGGGCGGAGTAAATAGGTATCGCTCCGCCACCTCACAGGTAGATTCCTTAGTTTGAAAGGTTATGAACAATGGCTAAAGAACTCGATTTCGACGCTATCAAGGCTGCTGCTGAGTCCCATCGTGCTGATATGACTCGCTTCCTGCGCGCCATGATCTCTCACCCCTCTGAGTCCTGCGAGGAGGGTGAGGTCGTCGCTTGCATTAAGGCCGAGATGGAGAGCCTTGGCTATGACGAGGTCAAGGTCGACGGCCTGGGTAACGTCATGGGCTTTATGGGCGAGGGCGACAAGATCATCGCCATCGACTCTCACATCGACACCGTCGGCATCGGCAACATCGATAACTGGGATGCCGATCCTTATGAGGGCTACGAGACCGACGAGATCATCTATGGCCGCGGCGGCTCCGACCAGGAGGGTGGCATGGCTTCTGCTACCTACGCTGCCAAGATGATGAAGGACATGGGCCTCATCCCCGAGGGCTACAAGATCATGGTCGTCGGCACCGTCCAGGAAGAGGACTGCGACGGCATGTGCTGGCAGTACATCTACAACAAGGACGGCATTAAGCCCGAATTCGTCATTTCCACCGAGCCCACCGACGGCGGCATCTATCGCGGTCACCGCGGCCGCATGGAGATCCGCGTCGACGTTCACGGCACCTCCTGCCACGGCTCTGCTCCCGACCGCGGCGACAATGCCATCTACAAGATGGCCGACATCATCGCCGACGTTCGCGCTCTCAACAACAACGGCTGCGACGAGTCGACCGACATCAAGGGCCTCGTCAAGATGCTCGATCCCAAGTACAACCCCGAGCACTTCGAGGACGCCCGCTTCCTGGGCCGCGGCACCTGCACCGTCAGCCAGATCTTCTACACCAGCCCCAGCCGTTGCGCTGTCGCTGACTCCTGCGCCATCTCCATCGACCGTCGCATGACCGCCGGTGAGACCTGGGAGTCCTGCCTGGACGAGATCCGTAACCTGCCGGCAGCCAAGAAGTACGGCGACGACGTGAAGGTCTCCATGTACATGTACGACCGTCCGTCCTGGACCGGCGAGGTCTACGAGACCGAGGCTTACTTCCCCACGTGGATCAACAAGGAGACCGCTCCGCACGTCAAGGCCCTCGTCGACGCCCATAAGGCTATGTTCGGTGACGAGCGCATCGGCTGCGAGCCCAGCATGGACAAGCGCACCGGTCGTCCGCTGTGCGACAAGTGGACCTTCTCCACGAACTGCGTTTCCATCCAGGGCCGCTACGGCATCCCCTGCGTCGGCTTTGGCCCGGGTGCCGAGTCTCAGGCTCACGCTCCCAACGAGGTCACCTACAAGGACGACCTGGTCACCGCTGCCGCCATGTATGTGGCTGCCCTGAACCTCTACGATCCGAGCCAGGCCGATGGCGATGCCACCGTGTTCCGCGCCGGTCTGACCAACAACAAGATCGACTAGTCTCATTCCTCGATCTTGTTGAGCCGGGGACAGTTTATGCCCCCGGCACCCCCTGTTGACTTGGGGCCCGCGGTCGTTATCTCCCATGCTTCCTCAACGGTAGCGGGTCCTCGTCATGGTGCTCTGCATGTTCTAGCCACACGCGCATGCCGGAGCACATCTACTCATTGCGATCGTTTCATCTTTAGAAAGGACATTTCCATGGACGCCAAGTTTACCGAGCTCGTCGAGCAGCTGAACGGCCTCGACTTTAAGGGTATGTACGGCAGCGACTTCCTGCACACCTGGGATAAGACCACCGATGAGCTCAAGGCGCTCTACATCGTCGCCGACGCTCTGCGCGAGCTGCGCGAGAACAACGTTTCGTCCAAGATCTTCGATTCGGGCCTGGCCGTCTCGCTGTTCCGCGACAACTCCACCCGTACGCGCTTCTCCTTCTCTAAGGCCGCCAACCTGCTCGGCCTTGAGCTGCAGGACCTGGACGAGAAGAAGTCCCAGATCGCTCACGGCGAGACCGTCCGCGAGACCGCTACCATGATCTCCTTCATGGCCGACGTCATCGGCATCCGCGATGACATGTACATCGGCAAGGGCGACGCCTACATGGCTGAGGTCTCCGAGTCTGTCCAGCAGGCTTACGAGGATGGCGTTCTGGATCACCGTCCCACGCTCATCTCCCTGCAGTCCGACTCCGATCATCCCACGCAGTCCTCTGCCGACATGCTCTACCTTATCAACGAGTTTGGCGGCCTCGAGAACCTCAAGGGCAAGAAGGTTGCCGTCACCTGGGCCTATTCGCCCTCTTACGGCAAGCCGCTGTCCTGCCCGCAGTCGCTGATCAGCCTGCTGCCCCGCTTTGGCATGGACGTCACCCTGGCTCACCCCGAGGGCTACGACCTCATGCCCGAGGTCGTCGAGCGCGCCAAGGGCTATGCCGCCGAGTCCGGCACCACCTTTAAGCAGGTCAACACCATGGCCGAGGCCTTCGAGGGCGCCGACATCGTGATCCCCAAGAGTTGGGCTCCGTTTGCCGCCATGGAGAAGCGCACCAACCTGTACGCCGAGGGCGACGACGCCGGCATCGCTGCGCTCGAGAAGGAGCTGCTCGCCCAGAACGCCACCCATCAGGACTGGTGCTCCACGACTGAGCTCATGGAGAAGACTGCTAACGGCCAGGACACCATCTTTATGCACCCGCTGCCCGCCGACATCTCCGGTGTCTCCTGCGAGCACGGCGAGGTCAACGCCGACGTCTTCGACATGCACCGCGTGGGCATGTACAAGGAGGCCAGCTACAAGCCGTACGCCATCGCAGCCATGATGTTCCTGCAGAAGGTTGCCGATCCCGCCGCTACCCTCAAGGCCCTCGACGAGCGCAACACCGCCCGTTGGCTCCAGGCCTAAAGCCGGGTTGAGGTAAGCCATGTAAAGGGGGCGCTCTGCCAACCGGCGGGGTGCCCTTTTTTGCATCGCGGGCGTGCGGGATAAGCGCTTTCGATGTGGATGCCCGCGGCGCGAGTTATGGGTACGATGGTTTCGGGGGAGGTATCACCATGAGACTTGGATGCGTCATTATGGCTTCGGGCGAGGGCAAGCGGTTTGGCTCTAACAAGATGCTTGCCGATATCTATGGCGAGCCGCTGATTGCCCGGGCCATCGATTCGGTTCCCCGGGGCTTTGACGTCGTGGTTTCGACGCGTTGGCCCGAGGTCGCTCAGATTTGCGAGGACAAGCATTGCCCGTGCGTTCTGCACGATGGCGAGCTGCGCAGCGAAAGCGTCCGTGCGGGCCTTTCGTGGGGAGTCGAACGCAACTGGAAAGGTTGCCTCTTTTTGCCGGGCGACCAGCCGCTTGTGAGCACGGACTCTTTTGAGGCCATGGTTCGCGCGTTTGACGAGCGTGGCCGCAAACATCCGGTGCGCTTGGCGTGCAACGGTGAGCCTTCGAGCCCGGTGCTCTTTCCGGCGGAACTATTCGATGCACTCATGCGTCTTGAGGGCAAGGACGGCGGGGGCTCGATTCTCAAGGACCGTACCGACGTGGTGCTGGTCGAGGCGCGTGCCTACGAGCTGTGGGATGTCGATACCGCAGAGGGACAGCGACGCATAACGGAGCATATCGCGGCCTGCTCGTATTTTGATCGCGTGGCCAACTGTATTAATCAATAAGGAGCAACATGATCATCATCAAAAACGGCGCGCTCGTGACGCCCCAGGGGCTTCGCCGCGCCGATCTTGCCATGGAGGGCGACAAGATTGTGCGGATTGCCGCGGCGATTGAGCCGGCCGAGGGCGATACCGTCGAGGACGCCGCGGGCTGCTGGGTGTTTCCCGGCTTTATCGACGGCCACACGCACATGCAGTGCTGGACTGGCATGGATTGGACAGCCGATAGCTTTGAAACCGGCACGCGTGCGGCTGCCTGCGGCGGTACGACGACCATCGTGGACTACGCGACGGCTGATCGCGGCGTGACCATGCCCGATGCCCTTGCCGAGTGGCATCATCGCGCCGACGGCACCTGCACGGCAAACTACGCTTTTCATATGGCACTCGCCGAGTGGAACGAGCGCAACCGCGCCGATCTTTCGGCCATGCGCGAGGCGGGCGTATCGTCGTTCAAGACCTACTTTGCCTACGACCACCTGCGCCTGGACGATGCCGAGACGCTCGAGGTGCTCGAGGAGCTCAAGCGTATTGGCGGCATACTGTGCGTGCATTGCGAGAATGGCACGTTGGTGAACGAACTGCAGAAGCGCGTGTACGAGCAGGGGATTCATGGGCCCGAGGGGCATGCGCTCAGCCGTCCGGACGTGTGTGAGGCCGAGGCCGTGAGCCGCCTGCTGTATCTGGCGCACTTGGCCGGGGACGCCCCAGTCAACGTGGTGCACCTTTCGACCAAGTTGGGGCTCGGGGCCATTCGTGCTGCCAAAGCGCGCGGGCAGAAGAATATCTATGTCGAGACCTGCCCCCAATATCTGATGCTTGACGACACCTGCTATCTGGAGCAGGGCGAGGACGGCTTTGCGGGCGCCAAGTACGTGATGAGCCCGCCGCTGCGCCATGCCGGTGACCGTGCGGCACTGCGCGAGGCGCTTGTGGCCGGCGAGATCGATACGATTGCGACCGATCATTGCAGCTTTAACCTGCACGGGCAAAAGGACCGCGGGCGCGACGATTTCCGCGCGATTCCCAACGGCGGGCCCGGCGTGGAGCATCGTCCCGTCGCGATTGCCACGAGCTTTGAGGGACAGCTGGGACCCGAGGACCTCTGCCGCTTGATGAGCGAGAACCCGGCGCGCGTGTTTGGCATGTACCCGCGCAAGGGCTGTCTTGCCGAGGGCGCCGATGCCGATGTGTGCGTGTGGGATCCCAAAGCGCGCTGGACAATCAGCGCCGCGACACAGCATCAGGCCGTGGACTACACGCCGCTCGAGGGCTTTGAGGCACATGGCCGCGCCAAGGCCGTGTTTGTGAACGGCGTGCTGGTGGCGCGCGATGGCGAGCCCACCGGAGCCCAACCCGGCCGCTACGTGCCCCGCTAGCAGCAAAGATGCCGTGTCCCCTCCTCAGTTGCGGTGAAATACGGACTGTTTGCGGCCGTCGGGCGGCCAAACAGTCCGTATTTCACCGCAACTGAGGAGATGGGGCCGGCTACTTGAGGCTGCTGGCGACGACGGGGCGGTCGAGAGCTGCCTCGAAGCGGTCGGCCATCGTGGGGTCGCTGAGCGTGTCGACTTGGTTGAGCATGACGCGTGCGGTGCTGAGTTTCAGCGCCTGCATCTCGGCATTGAGCACCTGGGCGACGCGCTCGGGCGTGGCGATGTCGGTGAGCTCGCAGCCGCAACGCTCGCAAAAGAGCTCGGGGCGGTGGACGGCTGCGTTGATGGGCTTGCTGAGTCCCGAGGCGCCGACGAGCCAGATGACGTTGGCCGTGCCGGCGGGAATTACCGGCTCCCAGGCGGCATGCGCCTTGAGCGGGAGTCGCTTGCTACCGTCTGCCTCGGCCAACACATAGTCAAAGCGCTGTGCCAGCCCGCCGAGTGGCTCGGCGGGGGCGGAGAGCTTGCCTGTCTCCGGGTCCAAGACGCCTGCCTGGCAGATGCCTCCGCGTGCAAGGCCCGCGCAGGCCTCGCAGGTGCAACCGGGGACATGCGAGGCGCCCGGCTTCCAAGGCGCGGCGTCCAGGCGACGATTCGACCCGTCCCATGGCACGCCGGCAACGGGAAGCATATGCGTGGTGGTGCAGAGGAGCACGCGGCCGCCAGCGCGCATGAGCTCAAGACCCAGCGTTTTGAGCAACGTCGACTTGCCGCCGCTGCCGATAATCGCGGTAATGCCCGGCGCGAGCCTGAGCGCCGCGGCAAGATTGCCGCTAACCGTTTCCCTCTGTGCACCGCCGTATAATACTGTGATAATAAATAATCATCAGAGTAGCGGTCGAACCGCTTTTGCTCTGCTCAAACCGTAGCACAGGGAGGTGCCCCGGGAATGCTCGTTTATGTTCGCGGCGCCGGCGATATCGCCACGGGCGTCGCCGCCCGTTTGGTGCGCGCCGGCGTGTCGGTCGTTATGGCCGATATCGCGGTTCCCACGTGCATCCGCCGCACAATCAGTTTTTGCGAGGCCATTCGCCTGGGCGAGGTCCAGGTCGAGGGCATTCGCGCTCGCTTGGCGCAGACGCCGGCAGAGGCGCTTGCAATTACCGAGGCCGGAGACGTCGCCGTCGTGGTAGACCCCCAGGCCAAGATGCTCGATGAGCTTAAACCCGCTGCCGTGGTCGACGCGATTTTGGCCAAGCGCAACCTGGGTACCACGCGCGACATGGCGCCTGCCGTCATCGCCGTGGGGCCGGGCTTTACCGCGCCGGTTGACTGCGACGCCGTGGTCGAGACCATGCGCGGGCATTTCTTGGGCCGTGTCATTACCCAAGGTTCGCCCCAGCCCAACACGGGCGTGCCGGGCATTATCGCCGGCTATGGCAAGGAGCGCGTAATCCACAGCCCCGCCGCCGGCGTGTTTCGGTCCGACCGCGCAATCGGCGACATCGTGCGCGCCGGAGACGTGATTGGCTACGCGGGCGATACGCCCATGCGCACGCAGATCGATGGCTGTCTGCGCGGGCTTTTGGCGAACGGCGTGCAGGTGACCGAGGGCTTTAAATGCGCCGATGCCGATCCGCGCGGCGATGCCAGCTATATCAACTACATTTCGGACAAGGCGACGTCGGTCGGCGGCGGCGTGCTCGAGGCACTCGCTATGCTCACCGATATCTTTAGAGGATAGAAGGCGGCAATGGAAAAGCTCGATGTTGTGAATGCGGCGCTTGTCGCCCTGCGTGCTGGCGAGACGTGCGAGCTCGTGGTCGTGGCCGGCACGGCGGGGTCGTCGCCGCGCGGCGTGGGCGCCTGGATGGTCGTCTTTGCCGACGGCAGCCAGGCGGGCACCATCGGCGGCGGCAAGATCGAGCTCTTTGCGCTGGACGAGGCGCGAGAGCTGCTGGCCGCGGGGCAATCGCGTCTGGTCCGCTACACCATGGGCGGCGAGAACTCCGATACCGGCATGATCTGCGGCGGTGCCATCTGCCTGTGCTATCTGCATCTGGATGCGACCCAGGCACCGTTGTTTCAGGAAATTGCCGACGTCTTGGTCTATCGGCGCATCGGCGACTTCGTCATCGACTTTGAGCCGTTTATCGCGAGCGCGCTCGAGGGCGATGTGGCCGAGTACCATGGCGAGGCATCGCGCCATACCATTGCCGGCTGCCCCGAGCTTTCGCTGGTGGAGGAGGGGAGTAAGGTCACCTACACCAACGCCGCCTCCGAGATTCCCGCGGCGCACATCGAGACGCTCTGCCCCGAGGGCCTGACCTATATCTTTGGCTGCGGCCACGTGGGCGCCGCGACGGCGCGGGTGCTCACGGCGGCGGGCTTTGCCGTCGTGGCGTGCGACGACCGCCCCGGCACGCTGACCCCCGATTGGGTGCCCGGTGTCTACGATCGTCGCTTGGTCGATTACAAGAACCTGAGCGAGCTGTGCCCCATCGGCCCGCGCGACCTGGTGGTCGTCGCCACGGCGGGTCACAAGTCCGATATCGACGTGGTGATTCAGGCCATGCACGCCAAGCCTGCCTACCTGGGCTGTCTGGGTTCGCGCCGCAAGACGGCCTTTGTGCGTGCCCGCCTGGAGCAGGAAGGCTTTACGCAGGACCAGATCGACGAGCTGCACCTGCCGATCGGCGTTGCCATCGAGGCCGAGGACCCCGAGGAGATTGCCATCTCCATCGCCGCCGAGATGATTCACCTGCGCCGCACCAAACTCGTCCCCCGCAAGCGCTAATCGCATCCCCACCAATAAGTTGCGGTGAAATACGGATTGTTTAAGCCTGTTAGGCCGCCCAACAGTCCCTATTTCACCGCAACTGCTTTTTGGGACCCATTTGTGCGGGGGAGTTGTGGAGTTGTGCAGGCAGACGAGGTTTTTCTGGAAATACGCACCCAATGCGCGTATAGTACCGATTGTTTTGTCGGCTCCTGCTGCGTCGAGTCCAAACCGCAAAATGCCATGAGCGGCGCGGATGCAGCCAGGAGGCACGAGGACAACCCATCGTGGCCACGCCCCGTGCTTAAAACCCCAAGAAGGAGTGAACAATGGCAGAAGAGAAGTATGTGCCGCGTCTGAAGACCAAGTACAACAACGAGGTCAAGCAGCAGCTTCAGGACAAGTTCCAGTACGAGAACGTCATGATGATCCCCAAGTTTGAGAAGATCGTCGTGAACATGGGTGTCGGCGAGGCCGCTACCGATTCCAAGGCCATCGACGGTGCCGTGCGCGACCTGCGCGCCATCACCGGCCAGCAGCCGATGATCACCCGTGCCCGCAAGTCCATCGCTACCTTCCGCCTGCGCGCTGGTATGCCGATCGGCTGCAAGGTTACCCTGCGTGGCGACCGTATGTGGGAGTTCTTCGATCGTCTGACCTCCGTCGCGATCCCCCGTATCCGCGACTTCCGCGGCATCTCCGCCAAGAGCTTCGACGGCCGTGGTAACTTCTCCATGGGCGTCACCGAGCAGCTCATCTTCCCCGAGATCGACTTCGACTCCGTCGATCACCAGCGTGGTATGGACATCACTTTCGTGACCACCGCCAACACCGATGAGGAGGCCAAGGCCCTTCTGGACGCCTTCGGTTTCCCGTTCAAGAAATAGGTTCACCTGCCCTATAAGCGCCGTTCCCACAAGGGGGCGGCGTTTGGGGCGAACAATACTCTATGTGAGGAGGATATAAGTGGCTAAGACATCGATGATCGTCAAGTGCAATCGCAAGCAGAAGTTCTCTACTCGTGAGTACACGCGCTGCCAGCGCTGCGGCCGTCCGCACTCTGTGTACCGCAAGTTCGGCCTGTGCCGTGTCTGCTTCCGCGAGCTTGCACTCAAGGGCGAGCTTCCCGGCGTTAAGAAGGCCAGCTGGTAAGTCACTACCAGCGTTTCAAGCATCCGTTTGGAACAGGGAAAACGCGCTAGTTAGGCTTTGCCGTTAAGGGCGGCGAAGAACCAAGAGCACGTGTTCATCAAGAACGAAGGAGAATCTGTATGAACCTTACAGACCCGATCGCAGATATGCTTACGCGCATCCGTAACGCTAACTCTGTGAACAAGGCCACGGTCTCCATGCCGAGCAGCAAGAAGCTCGTCGAGATCGCTCGTGTTCTGCACGAGGAGGGCTACATCGAGGGCTACGATGTCGAGGACACCGTTCCCCAGAAGACTCTGCACATCACGCTTAAGTATGGTCCCAAGAAGGCTAAGGTCATCAACGGCATCCGCCGCATTTCCAAGCCGGGCCTGCGTAAGTACACCGGCGTTGCCGACATGCCCCGCGTCCGCGGTGGCCTTGGTACCGCCATTATTTCCACCAGCCATGGCGTTATGACCGACCGCGATGCTCGCAAGCACAACGTCGGCGGCGAGATCATCGCTTACGTCTGGTAATTCGCTCGGTAGGTAGAAGGAAAGGAGATCACCGTGTCTCGTATCGGTAATAAGCCTGTCCAGATTCCCGCCGGAGTCGAAGTGGCAGTCAACGGCAACAACGTTGTCGTCAAGGGCCCCAAGGGCCAGCTCGAGCTCGATGTCTTTGAGAAGCTCGCTATCAACGTCGAGGACAACGTCCTCACCGTTTCCCGTCCCGACGACGAGCGTGAGACCCGTGCCCGCCACGGCCTCACCCGCGCCCTCATCCACAACATGGTTGTTGGCGTTTCCGAGGGCTTCGAGAAGAAGCTCGAGCTCGCCGGCGTCGGTTACCGCGTGCAGCAGAAGGGCAAGAACCTCGAGTTCTCCCTGGGCTTCTCGCACCCCGTGATCGTCGAGGCTCCCGAGGGCATCACCTTCGAGGTTCCCGACAACACCCACGTGAACGTCAAGGGTATCAACAAGCAGCAGGTCGGTCAGATCGCCGCTGAGATCCGCGGCCATCGTCCTCCCGAGCCTTACAAGGGCAAGGGTATCCACTACGTTGGCGAGCACATCCGCCGCAAGCTGGGTAAGGCCGCCAAGTAGTCGTAACCGACTCACTCGCATAAGACCAGCACCCCGTCAGGTGCTGGCAAGATCAACCTTTTTAGGAGTTTACGTATGAACAAGCATAAGGCGAAGCTGGAAGGCCTCAAGCGTCGTCAGCGTCGTGTTCGCGGCAAGGTCTCGGGTACCTCCGAGCGTCCGCGTCTTCGCGTGACCCGTACTAACGCCAACATCTATGCCCAGATCATCGACGACAGCAAGGGCTCCAGCCTGACGCTCGTCTCTGCCTCGACCCTCGAGGCCGAGTTCAAGGGCACCCACACCTCGAACAAGGAGGCTGCGGAGAAGGTCGGTCAGCTCGTTGGCAAGCGCGCCATCGAGGCCGGCATCACCAAGGTCGCCTTCGATCGCGGTGGCCGTATCTACCATGGCCGCGTCAAGGCCCTCGCCGACGGTGCTCGTGCCGCCGGTCTCGAGTTCTAGGAGGTATGTAGCACATGGCTCGTAATCAGAAGCAGCAGCGCGAGGCCTCCGAGTTCGAGGAGCGCGTCGTTTACATCAACCGCGTGTCGAAGACCGTCAAGGGTGGTCGTCGCATGAGCCTCGTCGCTCTCGTCGTCGTTGGCGACGGCAAGGGCAACGTCGGCGTTGGCATGGGCAAGTCCGCTGAGGTGCCCATGGCCATCTCCAAGGCGTCTCTCGATGCCAAGAAGAACATGTTCCACGTGCCGGTGACCGATCAGGGCACCATTCCGCACGAGGTTCTCGGTCACTTTGGTGCCGGCCGCATCATCATCAAGCCCGCTGTCGAGGGTACCGGCGTTATCGCCGGCGGCGCTGTACGTCCCCTCTTTGAGCTTGCTGGCATCAAGAACGTCCTGTCCAAGTCCCTCGGTACCGACAACGGCCTCAACATCATCAAGGCTGCCGTCGAGGGCCTCAAGGAGCTCTCCAGCCCTGAGGACGTCGCGGCTCGCCGTGGCCTGACGGTCTCCGAGATGTTCGTCGGTAAGGAGAACTAAGCATGGCTGACACCATCAAGATCAAGCAGGTCCGCAGCACCAACGGTTGCAAGCAGGACCAGGTCCGTACTGTCCGTGCCCTCGGTCTCCACAGGATCCGCGAGGTTCGCGAGATTGCTGACAACGAGTCCGTCCGCGGCATGATCTTCAAGGTCAAGCACCTTGTCGAGATTGTAGAGGAGTAGCAAATGCAGCTTCACGATCTTACTCCTGCGCCCGGTTCCACCAAGAACCGCAAGCGCGTCGGCCGTGGCAATTCTTCGGGTCACGGCACCACTTCTGGCCGCGGTCAGAAGGGCCAGGGTTCCCGCTCTGGTGGCACCAAGGGTGCCGGCTTCGAGGGTGGCCAGACTCCGCTGGCTATGCGCCTGCCCAAGCTTCCGGGCTTCCGTAACCCCCGTCGTATCGAGTACACCGCTGTTAACGTTGAGCGTCTCGAGCGTAAGTTCGAGGACGGCGCTGTGATCGACGGTGCCGCTCTTAAGGCCGCTCGCATCACCAAGAGCGAGTTCGAGCCCGTCAAGGTGCTCGGCAATGGTGAGCTCACCAAGAAGTTCACGGTCAAGGTCGACAAGGTCAGCGCTTCTGCGCAGGCCAAGATCGAGGCCGCCGGCGGAAAGGTCGAGCTGCCGTGCTAAATGGTCTTAAGAATGCTTTCCGCATCAAAGAATTGCGCGAAAAGATTCTTTTTACCATAGCTATGCTCGTCGTGTACCGCATTGGTGCGCACGTTCCTGTGCCCGGCATTCCCTTCCAGGGGATGCTGGGCCTTTTCTCGACCGATAACAATTCGGTCGCCGCAGGTGCTATGGCCCTCCTGAATCTTTTCTCTGGTGGCGCGTTGAGCTATGTTTCGGTGTTCTCCCTGGGCATCATGCCTTACATCACCAGCTCGATCATCCTCCAGATGCTCCAGGCCGTTGTGCCTTCCCTGCATGAGCTTGCCCGCGAGGGCGAGGTCGGTCAGACCAAGATTACGCAGTATTCGCGTTACCTCACCCTGGCTCTGGCAATCCTCAACTCCGTGGGTTACCTCTTCCTCTTTAAGAGCTTCGGCATCAGCTTTAATGGCGCCGGCGCTCCCGAGATCATCTTCGACCTCATGATCGTCGGTACGCTCACCGCGGGCGCTATGCTGATCATGTGGATTGGTGAGCTCATCACCCAGCGCGGTATCGGCAATGGCATGTCGCTGATCATCTTTGCGAACATCATGGCCGGTCTGCCGCAGGCTATCTTCTCCAGCACCGAGGGCAATGCCGGTGGCATCATCACCATGGTGATCATCTGCGCCATCATCCTGCTGGTTATCCCGTTGATTGTTTTCCTTGAGCGCGGCCAGCGCCGCATCCCGGTCTCCTACGCTAAGCGCGTCGTGGGCCGTCGCATGATGGGTGGCCAGACCACCTACCTGCCCATCAAGGTCAACACCGCGGGTGTCGTGCCGATCATCTTCGCTTCGGCGCTGCTGTACTTCCCGGCTCAGATTGCCGTGTTCTTCCCCGGCATCGGCTGGATTCAGGCAGTTGCCTCCGCGCTTTCGACCGGTTGGCTCAACTGGGTGCTTAACGTTGTCCTCATCGTGTTCTTCGCGTACTTCTACACCTCCATGGTGTTCAACCCCGATGACACGGCCGATAACCTTAAGAAGCAGGGCGGCTTTATTCCGGGCGTGCGTCCGGGTAGGGCTACCGCGGCCTACATCAAGAACGCGCTCAACAAGATCACGCTTCCCAGCGCTGTCTTTTTGGCGCTCATCGCCATCGTGCCTTCGATCATCTTCTCCTTCACGGGTAACCATCTGATCCAGGCATTTGGCGGCACGTCCATCCTCATCATGGTCGGCGTCGTGCTCGACACGGTCGATAAGCTCGAAGGCCAGATCAAGATGTATGATTACGATGGATTCTTTAAATAGGCTAGAGGAGGATTGCTCATGAACCTCGTATTGCTCGGAGCTCCGGGTGCCGGTAAGGGCACCGTCGCACAGGAGCTCGTCGCCGAGTTTGGCGTCGCCCACATTTCCACGGGCGACCTGCTGCGTGCTGCCGTCAAGGGTGGCACCGAGCTTGGTATTCAGGCTAAGAAGTACATGGACGCTGGCGAGCTCGTTCCCGACCAGCTCGTGATCGACCTTGTCAAGGAGCGCCTTGCCGCCGATGACGCCCAGCAGGGCTTCATCCTCGACGGCTTCCCGCGCAACACCGCCCAGGCTGTGACGCTCGATTCCGAGCTCTCCGCCATGGGTCGCGAGATCGACTGCGCCCTTCTGGTCGATGTGGCCCCCGAGGTCATTATCGATCGTCTGTCTTCGCGTCGCACCTGCCGCGCATGCGGTTACACCGGCACCGCTGCCGATGCTACCTGCCCCAAGTGTGGCGGCGAGATGTATCAGCGCGACGACGACAAGCCCGAGACCATCAAGAACCGTCTCGACGTCTACGAGAAGTCCACGAGCCCGCTCGTCGACTACTATCGTGGCCAGGGTCTGCTCAAGTCGGTCAACGGTGACCAGGCTCGCGAGACCGTGTACGGGGATGTCAAAGAGGCTCTCGGTCTATGATCAAGATTAAGTCTGCAACGCAAATCGAGCAGATGAAGAAGGCAGGAGCGCTATCTAAGATGGCGCTCCGCCACGTTGGAGCCATGGTGCGCCCCGGCGTTTCCACCTTTGAGCTCGATCAGCTCGCGGAGCAGATTATCCGCATGCATGGCGGCACCCCGGCCTTTAAGGGTTACGGCGGGTTCCCGGGGACCATTTGCGCATCGATCAACGATGCCGTGGTCCACGGTATTCCCAACCCCGACATGATCCTGCGCGATGGCGATATCATCTCCATCGATACGGGAGCCGTTGTCGACGGTTGGGTCGGCGATAACGCTTGGACGTTTTTCGTCGGCACCCCCACGCCCGAAGCCAAGGCTTTGTGCGAGGTCACGCGCGATTGCCTTAAGGCTGCCATCGAGCAGGCTGTTCCCGGTAACCATATCGGGGACGTCGGTTATGCCGTTCAGTCCCTCGCCGAGTCTCACGGTTACGGCGTGCTTCGTGATTATGTGGGCCATGGCATTGGCCGCGTGATGCACGAGGACCCCAACGTTCCTAACTATGGAAAGAAGGGGAGGGGCGTTCGCCTCCAGGCCGGCATGGTCATTGCCATTGAGCCGATGGTTACGATGGGTTCCAACCATGTGAGCACGGGTTCCGACGGTTGGATCGTCACGACCAACGACCACCTGCCCGCCGCGCACTACGAGAACGCCGTCGCCATCACCAATGACGGTCCGGTGATTCTCACCACGGATGCGCAAGGTGCTTGGTGTTCGCTCCAAGGCGGAGAAATGTAACAAGTTCCACTTAGTTGTGGAGCCATTACGAAGTTATTACGATGCGTGCATACGTGTTGTAGAATACTCAATCGCTGTCGTTTTCTAGAGAAAGATGATTGCTTGTGAAGAAGGAAGACGCAATTGAGCTCGAGGGTACGGTAAAGGAACCGTTGCCCAACGCCATGTTTAAGGTCGAGCTCGAGAACGGTCATTCGGTTCTGTGCAACATTTCTGGCAAGATCCGAATGAATTACATCCGTATTCTCCCCGGTGACAGGGTTGTCGTGGAGCTTTCCCCGTACGACCTGACCCGCGGCCGCATCACCTATCGCTACAAATAGCGGCACGCATACACGCACTCCATTTCCGACTGCAGGCTTAGCTCAACCTACGGTCGGATTGTGTGTGAAGACCAGCCATAGTTTTAAACGCCTGCGGCGGGGCGAGTAGATAGTAGGGAAGTAGTTTGAGCGCTACCGAAAGGAAGAACGATGAAGGTACGTCCTTCGGTCAAGAAGATGTGCGATAAGTGCAAAATCATTAGGCGCCATGGCAAGGTCCTCGTCATTTGCGAGAACCCCCGTCATAAGCAGCGTCAGGGTTAAGAGAGGAGACTACGTTGGCCCGTATTAATGGTGTCGACCTCCCGCGTGAGAAGCGCGTTGAGATCGGTCTGACCTACATTTACGGCATCGGCCGCACCACTGCGACGAAGATTTGCGTCGAGTGCAACGTTAACGTGGATACGCGCGTTAAGGACCTCACCGAGGATGAGGTTAACGCCATCCGCGATTATATCGATAAGAACCAGATCATGGTTGAGGGCGACCTCCGCCGTGAGCGCAACCAGAACGTCAAGCGCCTTATGGACATCGGCTGCAACCGCGGCCTTCGTCACCGCAAGGGCCTCCCGGTCCGCGGCCAGCGCACCCACACTAACGCTCGTACCCGCAAGGGCCCGAAGCGTCAGATCGGTGCTAAGAAGAAGAAATAAGGAGCGCTAGATAGATGGCTACTGCTAAGAAGAACGTTCGCGCTGCCCGTCTGAAGCGCGCGGACCGTAAGAACATTTCCGTGGGCCAGGCTCACATTCGTTCTACGTTCAACAACACGATCGTTTCGATCACCGATCCCCAGGGCAACGTCATTTCCTGGAAGTCGGCTGGCCAGGTGGGCTTCAAGGGCTCCCGTAAGTCCACGCCGTTCGCTGCCCAGATGGCTGCCGAGGCTGCTGCCAAGCAGGCCATGGAGCACGGTATGAAGAAGGTTTCCGTCTTCGTCAAGGGCCCCGGCTCCGGTCGTGAGACCGCCATCCGCTCCCTCCAGGCTGCTGGCCTCGAGGTCTCGAGCATCCAGGACAAGACCCCCATTCCGCACAACGGCTGCCGCCCCAAGAAGCGTCGCCGCGTGTAACTGAAAGGATCGTATCAATATGGCAATCGACAGGACTCCTGTTCTTAAGCGCTGCCGTCAGCTCGGGATCGATCCCGCTGAGCTCGGTTACAGCAGCAAGAAGGAATCTATCCGTCAGCCCAAGCGCCGTCGCAAGGAATCTGAGTACGGCATGCAGCTGCGCGAGAAGCAGAAGGTCAAGTTCATCTATGGCGTTCTGGAGAAGCAGTTCCACGGCTACTTCAACAAGGCCCGTAAGATGAACGGAGTCACCGGTGAGAACCTCATGATCATTCTTGAGTCTCGCCTCGACAACGTTGTCTTCCGTCTTGGCTTCGCCCGCACCCGCAAAGAGGCTCGTCAGTCCGTCCGTCACGGTCACTTCACCGTGAACGGCAAGCGCGTGGACATCCCGTCCTACCGCGTCAAGGCCGGCGACGTCGTCGCTGTCGGCGAGAAGTTCCGTGACCTCCTCCCCATCAAGGAGGCCCTGATTTCCTCCGAGCGCTTTGAGGTCCCTGGCTGGCTCGAGGTCGATATCGAGAAGCTGTCTGGTAACGTGCTCGCTCTGCCGACGCGTGAGCAGATCAGCGGTGATATCAACGAGCAGCTCATCGTCGAGCTCTACTCTAAGTAGTCCATCCGGGCTGCTGAGGCTGGAGGTAATACATGTCAGAATTCATTAGGCCTCAGGTTCAGGTCGAAGAGATCAACGAGACGTCTGCTCGTGTCTCCGTCGAGCCGCTCGAGCGTGGCTACGGCGATACGCTGGGTAACTCCCTTCGTCGCGTTCTTCTGTCCTCGCTCGAGGGTGCCGCCGTCGAGGCTATTCAGATCGATGGTGCGCAGCACGAGTTCATGACCATTCCTAACATGGTCGAGGATGTCACCGACATCGTCCTGAATGTCAAGGGTCTTGTCTTCAGGGCTCTCGGCACGACCGACGAGGCGACCGCCACCATTTCGGTTGACGGCCCCTGCGAGGTCACCGGTGCGGACTTCTTTATTCCGTCCGAGTTTGAGCTGGTCAACCCCGAGCAGCACATTGCTACGCTCACCGAGGGTGGCCATCTCACCATGAGCATGCGCATCGGCTATGGCCGCGGCTATGTTTCTGGCGAGGCCAACAAGCGCGACAACGATCCCATCGGTGTGATCCACGTCGACTCGCTGTACTCGCCGGTTTCCCGTTGCGCCAAGCTCGTTGAGGCTTGCCGTGTCGGTCAGCACACCGACTACGACCGCCTTGTCCTCGAGATCGAGACCAACGGCTCCATCGCCCCGCGCGACGCCGTGGTCCAGGCTGCCAATATCATCAACCAGCATATGGCCGCCTTTATGAACCTTGCCGAGACCCCCGAGGTCGAGGAGGAGGCTTCGATCTTCGCTCCCGAGGTCACCAACGACAACGCCGAGCTGGACAAGCAGATCGAGGATCTGGACCTTTCCGTCCGTTCCTACAACTGCCTTAAGCGCGCCAGCATTCACTCGGTCCGTCAGCTCGTTGAGTTCTCGGAGAACGATCTGCTCAACATCCGTAACTTCGGTGTTAAGTCGATCGAGGAAGTGAAGGACAAGCTTGAGTCCATGGGCCTGAGCCTGAAGGCTTAATGCTTCGCATATTTGAGGAGAAACTAGACCATGCGTCACAACGTTAAGAAGGGCCTGAAGCTCGGCACCGATGCGAGCCACACCAAGGCCATGAAGAAGAGCCTTGCTAAGGCCCTCTTCGAGAACGACCGCATCAAGACCACCGAGACCCGCGCTAAGGCGCTGCGTTCGGTCGTCGATCCGATTATCACCTGGGCCAAGAAGGGCGACCTGCACTCTCGTCGTCTGGCTATCGCCAAGCTCGGCGATAAGCAGCTCGTTGCCGAGATCTTCGACAAGGCTGCTCAGGGCATGTGGCAGGACCGCAACGGCGGTTATACCCGCATCATGAAGCTCGGCAACCGCAAGGGCGACAACGCTCCCATCGTTATCATGGAGCTCGTCACCGAGCCTTGCACGCCTAAGGCCAAGAAGGCTGCTCCGGCCCCCAAGAAGGCCGCTGCTCCCAAGAAGGTCGAGGCTGTCGAGGAGGCTCCTGCTGAGGAGACCGCTGAGTAGACATTC
>RPYR01000111.1 GCA_008671285.1 Collinsella aerofaciens
GCCACCGAGTGGGCGCAGCCGCAGATGCCGCAGATGCGGTCGGCGAGGAACGTCACGGCGTCATAGTTCAGGCGCGTCTCGGCGACCTTCTCCATGCCGCGGTGCACGTAGAACAGACGATAGGCGGCGTCGACGATCGTCTCGCCCTCGACGAACAGGCGGAAGTGGCCGGGCTCGTCGGAGGTGATGTGCAGCGGTCCCATGGGGACGAGTGTGGTCTCCTTGCCCTTGGTATCGGCCAAGAACTCGTAGTTTTCCATGTCGCTCGCAGGAGCGGGACGGAAGCGGTAGTCCATGGAGTCCTTGCGCAGCGGGTAGAGGCCGCTGGGCCAGTCATCGGGCAGCACCAGGCGACGACGATCGGGCAGACCCTCGGGGATCAGGCCGAACATGTCGCGAAGCTCGCGCTCGCCCCACACGCAGGCGGGGACGAACGGCGTCACGGACGGGAACGTCATCTTGGCGGGATCGACCTCGGTGCGCACGGTCACCCAGCCGGGGTCCTCCCCCTCCATGGAGATGACGTAGTACACGGCGTAACGGCCGCACAGACTGCGCTCATCGTTACCGATGATCACGGGAATCCAGCCGTAGCGCTCGTAGTACAGGTAGTGGACGGCCTCGGGCAGCTTGTCCTGCTTGACGGTAATCGTCAGCTGGTCCTCGCACTGCCACTCGACCTTCTCGATGCAGCCCGGAACGGCGCGGCGCAGGGCCTCGACATGGCTCTCGCAGCGACGGGCATACACCTTGTTCTCAGTTTCAATCATTCGTTACTCCACCTCGCTCTGAGCGGTCTCGGTACCGAACACAGCGCGGTACATCGGCGTCGCGTGAAGCTCCTCGGTGCTCTGCTCGAGCACGATGCCGGTCGCGGTCTCCACACCGTGCACGAGAGGCAGCGGGGTGGCGATGCCAAACCACAAGATCATGACGGCCAGGATGATTTCGGGGATAAGCATGAGCGCCGGGGCCTCATGCTTATCCATGCCCTGGGGCGCATGGCCGAACACCGACTTGAGTGCGATGCGGGTGAGCGCGGAGATGGCCACGGTAAGACCGAGGGCGACCACGACGACCAGCCACATGGGACCGGCGGTAACACCGGCGACAAAAGTCAGGAACTCGGAGATAAACATGCCAAAGGGCGGGAAGGCACCAAGACCGAGCAGCGCCAGGACGGCGAGCGCGGCGGTTGCGGGAGCAACCTCGACGACACCCTGAATCTTGGCCAGGCTACGCGTGCCAAAGGCGTGCTGGATGTTGCCGGACACGCAGAAGGCAAGCGTCTTGGTAAAGCCGTGGAACACGCAGTGCAGCAGGGCCGCGGCGATACCCAGCGGGCCACCGATACCCAGGCACAGGGCGATAACGCCCACGTTCTCCACAGACGAGTACGCAAAGCGGCGCTTGAGGTCGTCCTGGCGAAACATCGAAAGCGCCGCCACCAAAATGGACAGCGTGCCGACGATCAACAGCAAAAGCTGCGGATACTCGGCGCCCACGGCCTGGATAGTAAAGCCGTAGAAGCGCATGATCACAAGCATGGCGCACTTAAGCAGCACGCCCGAGAGCAGGGCCGAGACAGGGCTCGGGGCCTGGGAGTGGGCATCGGGCAGCCAAGTGTGCATGGGGAACAGGCCGGCCTTGGTGCCAAAGCCGATCACGATAAACGCAAAGGCGAGGCGCATGAGCGTCGGGTCGAACTGGTCGGCATACGGCAGCACGCACGACAGGAATGCGGCCTCGTGGGCGTTGGGAATCACGTCGGCGGCGTTGGCGTAGATCAGCAGCGTACCGAACAGGCCGAAGGCCACGCCGGCGGTGCAGACCATCGCATACTTCCAAGAAGCCTCGAGGGCCGTCTTGTTCTTGTAGATACCCACCAGGAACACGGTGGAAAGCGTGGTTGCCTCCACGGCGGCCCACGTGAGGATCATGTTATTTGACAGGCACGCGAGCAGCATGGTGAACACAAACAGGCTAAACAGCGCAAAATACTGCTTGGCGCGCTCGGCGGGCATGGAGCCCTCCTCGATATCGGCCTTTACATAGGGCAGCGAGAACAGCCCCGTAAGAAAACCGATAAAGCCGATGAGCAGCACAAAGATGGCGCCCAGCGAATCGAGGTGGAACCACAGGCCAAGAGCGCTCGCGGTTTCGCCGCTCATAAGGACGTCACCGGCCGTCATAATCGACAGCACCAGGACGGCTGCGACGGAGACCAGGTTAAGACCGGCAAACACGTTATAGGACGTGTTCTTGGGCAAAAACGCCATGACCAGCGAGAACACCAAAGGAGTCGCGAGCAGGGCGAGAATCAACGTTTCCATGGACTACCCCCTCAGCTCGGAAAGGTCGCGCGCATCGAGCGAGTGGGAGTCGTCCCAAATGCGACGCACGACGATGGACATGATGATGACGGCAAAGATGGCGTCGGTGGCGATACCGATCTCGATGATTTCGGGAGCGGTGGGGGCCAAAAGCGCGAGCGTCACATGGCTGCCGTTTTCCATAAGGCAGTATCCAAAGATCTGTTTCATGATGTTGCGCTGCGAAATGAGGCAGGTGAGGCCCACAAAGAAGTGAGCGAAGCTAATAGCGAGCGCAGGCGTTGCGACCTCGGCCGTGGGCAGGCTGATCTGCGTCACGACGGCAAAGCAGATCGCGACCTCGACGGCGATGATGCAGATGGCCCACGCGGGCTTAAGGCCGGCCTTGAGCGATGCATCGCTCGGCTCGCCCATCTTCTTGTATGCGCGGTTGAGGATATAGGGAACCAGGACGACCTTGGTGATAAAGGCAGATCCAGCCCACATAAGCAGCTCCTGCGCACCGGTGGTGGCACCGAGCGTGGCGAGCAGTCCCACGAGCACCAGCGACTGCACCGCATACCAGTTGATGGCATGTTTGATGTTCTTGGAGACGACCACCATGGTGGACGTGACGATCAGAAGGCCGCCAAGGATGTTGACGATCGAATAACCCATGTCGTTCTACCTCCTAACCGATCCAGCTGGCCGAAAGCGGGCCGCTGACGATGACCATGATGATGAGCACGATGAACACGAACGCCATCGCGCGGGGAAGCGGGGCTCCCGCAGCGACCTCTTCGCTCGGCTCGCCGGGCAGGCAATAGCCCATCCACTTGAGGAACCAGGCAAAGGTGGCGACGGTCTCGGCAACCATGATGCACACGAGCACCAGGATCGCGACGTTGCCGGCACCCACGGAGAAGCCGCCGGCGATGATCTGGAACTTCGAGAAGAACGTGTTCATGGGCGGCACGCCGGCAATAGCGAGTGCCGCGACACCAAAGCCCACGCCCGAGATCGGGTACTTCTTTACGATGCCGCGAAGCTTGGGCAGCATACGCGTGCCGAGCGTAAAGGAGAACGAACCGGCGATCAGGAAGAACAGCGTCTTGGCGAAAGCGTGGTTAAAGATGTGGCACACGGCGCCATCAAAGGCCAGCTGGCTGCCAAAGACCGAAAGGCCCAGACCAAAGAACACATAGGAGAGCTGGGCGATCGTGGAGAAGGCCAGCAGGCGCTTCATGTCCTTTTGCGGCAGGTACATAAGGAAACCAAAGAGCATGGTGACCATGGCGTCGACAATGGCGACCCAGCCCACGATCTCGGGAATCTCGCCGGCAGAGACGAGTGCACGCGCGAACACGCACACGCCGACCTTGACCATCGAGGCACCATGCAGGTAGGCCGAAACAGGCGTCGGCGCCTCCATGGCCGAAGGCAGCCACATGTACATGGGGACCTGTGCGGACTTGGCCCAGGCCGCAAACAGCACGAGCAAAAGGACGATAGCCTTGAGCTTGGCGTCGAGGCCGGCAATCGCGGTAATGGCGAAGGTGCCGGTGTGGGCAAACACGATGGCGGCGCCCAGATACAGGCCGAGCGCACCGATATGCGTGATGATCAGGGCCTTCATGCCGGCCTTCTTGGCCGTAGGCGTCATGTAGTAGCTAATGAGGCCCCAAGAGCAGGCACCCGTGATCTCAAAGAACACGAGCTGGCCCAAAAGGGTCGAGCTGTACACGAGGCCGGCCATGGCGCCGATGAAGGTCGCGAGGTACGCGTAGAAGCGACGACGCGGCGCATCGGGATGCTCACGGTTGTTCTCGCTCATATACGGAATCGAATAGATCACGACAAGCAGGCCGATACCCACAAAGGCGGGCGCGAGCAGCGTGCTCATGCGATCGAAGGTGAATCCCATGACGAGGGTCTGCCCAAACGAGATCAGGGGGACCTGCGTGTCGGGCATGCCGGCGCCGGCGAAATTCGCGGCGAGGGCGATGGTGCAGACCGTCGAGACGGCGGCACCCAAAACGCTGAACCACTTGGCGTACGGACGGGGGAACAGGGCGACGAGCACCGAGGCCACCATCGGGGCCGCGATAGCGACCAAGCCGAGAAGGGACAGACTGACTGCAAATGACATTGTTTCTCCCTTCTCCTACACGCCGACGACCACGAAGACAAACGCCAGAACGGCGATGCCCACGACGGCCCAGGTCTGATTGCCGAGCACCTTAAAACGCGAGCGCGAGCAGGAGTTCTCGATCACGCCGCATACGACAAAATCGATCAGGCACTTCACCAGGAAGATGGCCGCGCCCAGAACGGCCGCGGCGCCCACGGTCGCGGGCTCGCCCCAGGGGACGAAAATCGCGCAGAACCAGGCGACGACCAGGACCTGCTTCATGGACATGGCGAGCTTGGCCATCGCAAGTGACGGGCCGGAAAGCTCGGCGAGCGGACCTTCCTGAAGCTCCTGCTCGGCCTCGGCCTGGTCAAACGGCAGCTTGCCGAGTTCCATGTAGCAGGCGATCGCAAAGGCGATGCCGGCGAGGATCACGGCGACCGGCGCGTCGATGGCGCCCGTCATGATGTGCTGACCCATGGTGGCGATGTCGGTGGAGCCGCACACCAGGGCGGCGGCAAACAGCGCCAGCAGCATGGACGGCTCGATGAGCACGCTCATGAGCAGCTCGCGGACGCCGCCGATACCGGCGTAGGCGTTGGACGAATCCACACCGCAGAGGGCGAAGAAGAAGCGAGCGAGCGCCAGGCTGTACATGATGGTGATGGCGTCACCAAAGACTGGGATGGGGCTTTGCGCCGTAAAGAGCGGCAGGCCCATCGCGAGCATAAAGGCGACGGCGAAGAACAGCGGCGGCATAATGCGCAGCGCAAAGCTCGCGTCCTCGCTCTGGGACTCGGGGCGCGCAAAGAGCTTGGCCAGGTCGCGGTAGTCCTGCATGATGCTGGGGCCGCGACGGTTGTGCATCTTGGCGCGGATCACGCGGCCGAGACCGGAGAAGAACGGCGCGACGGCCATAACGACCACGCCCTGCAGAACGGCAAGTACGATGTTGTTCATGCTCTCCCCTCCTTAACCCATTTGCACGGCGAGCACGAGGAACACCACGAGTGCCGCGACGATGTAGCAGATATAGATGCTGTAGTTGCCGCCTTCGAGCTTAGTCGCGAGATCGGCGAGCTTCTCGACACCCTTATGCGGGGCATCGACGAGAACCTTGTCGGGTACGGGCTCCACAGCCTCGGCCACACCGGTGAGCTTCTGGAAGAAGTGCGCGATGGACCAGCAGACGGCCGTGCAGCGGTCGCGCAGCGTGTAGAGCGGCTGCATAAACCAGGACACCTCGGAGGCAAAGGTCGTGGCCACGACGGGCATATGCTCGTTGGGAGCATAACCGCATGCCCACGGCTGGGACTTCTGCACCTTGCCGACGGTCTTGAGCTTGCGATAACCGCAGGCAAGGCCGACGAGCACCACGAGCGCAATAGCGATCGCGGGCGTGGAGGTGGCAGCGCCGGAGTACTGGTTCATGAGTTCCATGCCCTCGGCGGCAAACACGCCACCGTACGGATGCAGCACGGACGCGGCGACATCGACCAACACGGGCGCGATCACGGGAGCGCCAATGCCCAGCACGACGCAGATGGCCGCGAGCAGGCCCTGTGCAAACACCATGGGGGCGGGAACCTCCTTGGCATTGGCCGCGGCCTCGGAGCGGGGCGCGGAGGCAAAGGAGACGCCATAGGCCTTGACGAAGCACGTGACGGCCAGTGCGCCGGTAATGGCAAGCGCGACGGCAGCGAACACGGCCACGATCATGACGGCCTTGTCGCCCTGCATGGCGGCGTTAAACAGCGACTGGTAGGTAAACCACTCGGACACAAATCCGTTGAAGGGCGGGATGGCCGAGATGGCAAGCGCGCCAATAAGGAAGCAGATGGCCGTTGCCGGCATACGACGGAACAGGCCGCCCATCTTCTCCATATTGCGCGTACCCGTGGAGTACAGCAGCGCACCGGCGCCCAAGAACAGCTCGCCCTTAAACATCGCGTGGTTAAACGTGTGGTAGAGGGCGGCCATCAGAGCCAGGACGGCGATGCCGACCGAGTTGAGCGCCATAGCGGCCATGGAGGCGCCGACGCCGAGCAGAATGATGCCGATGTTCTCGACGGAGTGATAGGCCAGCAGGCGCTTGATGTCATGCTCCTGCAGGGCGAAGGCCACGCCGAGGACCGACGAGATCGCACCGAAGACCATGACCATAAGGCCCCACCAGACCTGAACGCCCGAGGCGGAGAGCAGGTCGAGACCCACCTTGAGGATACCGAAGATACCGATCTTGATCATGCCGCCGGACATGAGGGCCGACACGTTGGACGGCGCCTCGGGATGCGCCTTGGGCAGCCAGCCGTGCAGCGGGATGATACCGGCCTTGGCGCCAAAGCCAAAGAAGGCGAGCACGAAGCACACAGATGCGACCGCGGGGCTAAACTGCGTGGCGCGGAAATCCGCAAAGGCAAACGAGCCGCCGGCGAAGTTGGTCATGGTGAGGAAGCTCGCCATGATGAGCACGAAGCCCACGTGCGCGATCACAAAGTAGAGCCAACCGCCATGGATGGAGTTCTCGTTCTCCTCGATCACGACCAGGAAGTACGAGGTCAGCGACATGAGCTCAAAGGCGACCAGGAACCAAAACACGTTGTCGGCGGTGATGACGAGCATCATGGACGCCACAAAGGTGTTAAAGAAGAAGCCGGCGCGGCCCTTTTTGCCCGGGTACTCATCAAAGTAGTTGAGACCGTAGATCGAGCCGGCAAACGCGAGCACCGAGATGAGCGCCACGAACAGGCCGGACAGCTGGTTGAGCAGCAGCTGGAAATGGGCAAACGGGAAGAACACGATGGTGTCGACCGACGTGACATCGCCCAGCACGGCCTGGATACCGGCCACAAACGAAAGCACCGCGGCGACGGCGCCGACAAGGCAGCCGGCGGTCTTGGCGGCGTTATCGGCCTTGATCAGCAGAACCGAGGCGAGCGCACCGATGCACGAGACGGCAAGCGATGCGATAAACAGCGTCATGCTATCCATTGTTTACGCTCCCTTCTGCTTTCTCGGACAGGCCCTGGGCCACAGCGGTAACGTCGACGACCGGACCGTTTTCGATCGAGCGCAGGCGCTTGGCCTCGTCGAGCTCGCGATCGGCCGCGCCGCCCATGACGGTCAGCGCCTTGGTGGGGCACGCCGCCACACAATGCGGACCGTCCGGATCGAAGGCGCACAGGTCGCACTTAACAGCGCAGGTGTACTGGCCGGGAGCCCACGTAAGCAGGCTGCTCAGGGACTTAGGATACGAAGGCGTCGGGTCGCACATGCCTGCGACACCGGCGATAGACGTGCCATCGGGATGGATGGCTCCGAAGGGGCACGCGATGGCGCACAGCCTGCACCCGATGCACTCCTGCTCCTTGACGTGGATGCGATCGCCATCGTGCTCGATGGCATTCACCGGGCAGACCTCGGCGCAGGGGGCACCCTCGCAATGGTGGCAGGCAAGGGCGGCCGAAATACCGCCGGTCTTCACGAGCGCCAGGCGCGGCGTATCCTGAAGACCCTGCATCCGGTGGGCGTCGGCACAGGCGGACTGGCATGTTCCGCAACCGATGCACCTCTCCGGGTTGATGTCGATGAAGCGGTTCATCCCCACTTCCTTTCAAAATAACGGGCCGGGCTCCCGAACGTACGGGACGCCCGGCCCAAAAAGCCAACGAGAACGGGACTACACGATTTGATTCACGTGCGTCTCGTCGTCGAACTTGGCGGCGCCAGGCTCAACGTCCTGGGGAGCGGCGGCGTCCACCAGAGCCTGCTTGAGCTCGGTGTACTGACGCTCGACCTCGCCCTCGGCCCAGACCTGGTCGGCGATAGCGTCGACCTGGCAGGCGGAGAACTTGTCCTCGGGCGTATGCGAGACCGGGTCGACCTTGTGCATGGTCAGCTCGTTGCACTTGCCGATCCACCACTGGTAGGTCATATAGACCGTGCCCTTGTTGATGCGGTCGCTCACGTCGGCGCGGCTGTATACCTGGCCGCGGCGGCTGTGGATCGAGACGATGTCGCCATTCTTGATGCCGCGTGCCTGGGCGTCCGCGGGATTCATGCGGACAAAGCCGGGCTCGTCGGCGAGCAGCGCCAGCGTCTTGCAGTTGCCGGTCATCGAGCGGCAGCTGTAGTGGCCGACCTCGCGGACGGTGCACAGGATGAGCGGGTACTCATCGTCGGGAAGCTCGGAGGGCGCCTCCCAGTCGTGCGCCATCAGGTTGGCGCGGCCGTCCTTGGTGGTGAACTTGCCACCTGCGAACATGTCGGCCGTACCGTGGTCATTCACATCGGTGCTCTTGACGGGCCACTGGGCGTAGCCGCCCTCGGGAGCCATCTTCTCGTAGGTCGCGCCCACAAAGTTGGGGCACAGGCTAATGCACTCGTTCCAGATCTGCTCGGTGTTGTCGTAGTGCATGGGATAGCCCATGCGCGTGGACAGGTCCGCGAAGATCTCCCAGTCGTGGCGGCACTCGCCCTTGGGCGGAACGGCCGCGTCAAAGTGCTGGAAGCTACGGTCGGATGCGGTAAAGACACCCTCGTGCTCGCCCCAAGAGGTAGCGGGCAGGATGACGTCGGCGAGCATGGTCGTCTGCGTCATAAAGATGTCCTGGCAAATGAACAGATCCAGCTCGGAGAGCGTCTTGCGCATACCGGCCGAATCGGGCTCGGTCTGCACCGGGTCCTCGCCGTAGTTGTAGAAGCAGTGCACCTTGCCCTCGTCGACCAGGTGGCCCAGGTCGGTGAGCTTGTAGCCCTCCTCGAGCGGGAGCTTTTCCTCGGGCACGCCCCAAGCCTTTGCAAACTTGGCGCGCACGGCGGGGTCGGTGACTTTCTGGTAGCCAGGGTACAGGTTAGGCAGCATGCCCATATCGCAGGAGCCCTGGACGTTGTTCTGACCACGCACGGGCGCGAGGCCGGAATTGGGTTTGCCGATCTGGCCGGCAACGCAGGCGATGGAGGCGATGGTGTGCACCGTCTTCAGGTTCTGCTTCTGCTGGCATACGCCCATGCCCCAGCCAATGATGGCGGAGGGCTTCGCCGTGGCGTACATCTCGGCAGCTTGGTGGATCAACGCGGGCTCGACACCCGTGATGTCCTGTACGGATTCGGGAGTGTAGTTCTTGATGGTCTCCCACCACTCGTCAAAGCCGTTCGTGTGCTCGGCGACGAATTCCTTGTCGTAGAGGCCATCGTTGACCAGACAGTTGGCAAAGGCGTTGAGGAACGCGACGTTGCAACCATTCTTGATCGGAAGGTAGAGATCGGCGATACGCGCGGTTTCGATATGGCGCGGATCGGCGACGATGATCTTGCAACCCTTTTCTTTGGCTCGCACGATACGCCTTGCGACGATGGGGTGCGAATCGGCAGGGTTATAGCCGAAGAGGAAAATGCAGCCCGCATCCTCCATACCGGGGATGGAGCATGACATGCAACCTGAACCAACCGTGTCCATCAGACCGAGGACAGTAGGGCCGTGTCAAGTACGGGCGCAGTTATCCACGCTGTGGGTGCCGATGCACGCACGCGTAAACTTCTGCATGACGTAGTTCGCCTCATTGCCGCCGCCTCGCGAAGAGCCGGTGGTCATGACAGCGTTAGGACCATATTCGTCAATTATGGCCTGCATCTTAGATGCGGTGAAATCCAGTGCCTCGTCCCAGCTTACGCGCTCAAGATCCGCGCCCTTAGTGCGGCGGATCATCGGGTGCAGTACGCGAGGAGTCAAGATCTTGGTGTCGTTGATGAAGTCGTAGCCGCTCATGCCCTTAAGGCACAGCTCGCCCTGATTGGTGATGCCGTTGAGCGGTTCGGTACCCACGACCTGGCCGTTTTGGACCAAGAGGTTAAACTGGCAACCGGCGCCGCAATACGGGCAGATCACTTTATGCTTCTCCATGACACCCTCCTTCCTTTCTCTGCTACCGATTAATCGGTACTTATTTGACAATCGTTGGGCTTGTATGGCCGCCCGCCTACGCCTCGTTTTCGATGGTGGCGCGGGCACGCTCGGCAGTCAGTTCCGCCAGGCGCTCATCGTCTACCAGGGTGAGGCCCTTGGTCGGGCACGCCTCGGCACACGCCGGACCGCCGGGACGGTCCACGCACAGGTCGCACTTGAGCACGAAGCTCTTGGTCTGCGAACCCACGCGAACGTCGCCCATCAAGACCGGAACC
>RPYR01000148.1 GCA_008671285.1 Collinsella aerofaciens
GTCCTGCGCAAGACGAAGGCCACATTAAGTGGCCTTCTTTGCGTGTGGAACTCTTTTTGAGGAAGCACCCGCCCTGCCGGGGCCCCCGGGTTCTGCAACGACTCGGCCGTTCGGGTCAGGCGGGCTGATATAAATAGAGTGGATGGGCGCGCCGTTGGCGCGTCCATTTTTGTGCGGGTGACAAAGGGACT
Source organism: Collinsella aerofaciens (assembly GCA_008671285.1). The sequence goes on from RPYR01000148.1 coordinate 192, forward strand.
GCCCCTTTGTCACATTGCAATAAATGTGATGAAAGTGTGGCGAAATGAGCTTAAAACTTCCGTAAATGTGATAAATGTCACGTTTTACCTAAGGTAAAATGTGAGAAATATCACGTTTACGGAAGTTTCTTTGCGGGAGGTTCGGTCATGCAGCGAGATATCATTGCCAAGCTTAACGCTTGGAAAGCGTCAGAATATCGTAAGCCGCTTATCCTTAAGGGGGCGCGCCAGGTTGGAAAGACGTGGGCGCTTAAGGAGTTCGGCCGAACCTCGTACATCAATTATGTGTATCTGACGCTCGAGGAGCCGTCACCTGGGGTACAGAGCGAGTACGCTCAGTTTTTCGAAGGTACGCGCGATCCTCGACGGATCATCTCAAATCTTTCCCTGGCACTTGGACAGCCTATCGATCCCGGCGAAACGCTGCTTATTATTGATGAGATCCAGGATTGTCCTTCTGCAGTCGGCGCCCTTAAATACTTCTGTGACGAGGCCCCCGAGTATCACGTCGCATGCGCAGGGTCTTTGTTGGGCGTTCGCTTGTCCCGTGAGACCAGCGCTTTTCCGGTGGGAAAGGTCGAGTTCATGGAGATGCGCCCCATGAGCTTTTCCGAGTTTCTGAAAGCCGAGGGCGCTGCAAACTACGACGAATACCTTGGCGGCCTGGATCAGATCGAGACAGTGCCCGATTTCTTCCATGTCCGTCTCGTCGAGCATCTTCGTCGTTATTTTGCATGCGGCGGCATGCCAGAGGCTCTTGGCCGGTGGGTGGAGACGGGCGATATCGTTCAGGTCGATAAGGTGTTGTCTGATCTCTTGGATTCCTACGAGCGCGATTTTGCCAAGCATGGTGGCCGTGCGCAGTTCGCCAAGCTTTCACAAATATGGAACTCGATTCCAGCTCAGTTGGCGCGCGAGAACAAAAAGTTCGTTTGGGGTGCGGTGCGCGAGGGGGCTCGTGCTCGAGAATACGAGGATGCTCTGGAATGGCTTGCCGATGCTGGGCTCATCACGGCGGTTCGCCTTAATGCTGCCGGTGGTGTGCCGCTCTCTGCATACGATGACCTCAAGGCATTTAAAGTCTACTGTCTTGATGTCGGCTTGCTGCGCCGCATGGCAAGGCTGGATGCGTCCGCTTTTGCCATCTCGGATGCGCTATTTTCGGAGTTCAAAGGTTCGTTCGCCGAGAACTATGTGCTTCAGGCATTACTTTCACAGTTAGATGCTGCTCCGCGTTATTGGACAAACGAGAAGCCGAAGCACGAAGTCGATTTTTTGATTCAAGTCGGAAACGAAATCGTTCCCGTCGAGGTCAAATCGGGAGAGGTCGTTCATTCCAAGAGCCTTAAGTACTATGCCGACAAGCATGCGGAGACGACTCCATTGAGGGTCCGCTACTCACTTAAGAACCTAAAGCTCGACGACGGGGTGCTCAACATTCCGTTGTATTTGGCTGATCGATCTGTCCCTCTTATCAAAAAGGCGCTTGATTGTGCACATCTTGACGTTTAGATCCTGGGTGAGCTGACGGGCGGCGGCTAATTAATCGCTCCGTTACGGCCAGGGAGCTTGGGCCTTAGCGATGCTTGCTTCGCCAAGCCGTGGGTGTCATGCCGGTGTATTGTTTGAAGGCTTGGGCGAAGGCGGCCTGCTGAGGGTAGTCGAGCCGCTCTGCCACCTGCGCTATCGTGAGCGCGCTATCGGCCAGAAGGTCCTGTGCTCGCTCCATGCGGCGTCTGCGAATGTAGGCGCCCAGGGACTCGCCAGTTTGGGCCTTAAAGGTGGCGCAGAGTTTGGAGCGACTTGTGTAGAGCCGCTCGGCGATCTCGTTGATACCCACACGTCTGCCTTTGTCGAGCGCGCGCTCAATCATTGCCGTTGCTTCTTCGGCAATGGTTATGCTGACGCGTGTGTCTGCCGCCTGCCGCGCCTGCTTGTGGGCCGCGCGCGAACAGGCGAGCTCCGCGACCATGGTTTCCACGATGCCCTGCATATAAACGTGTCCGCCTACGGGGCGCGCGCGGTCCTCGTTAATCCGGCGCAGCGTGTGGCAGATAGCAGACGTCGCTTCCTCGTGCCATGGCTCGGCAAACGCCTCAAAGATTCCCGCGAACTCGGTGGGATAGCGGTGCTCCAGTTCGTCAAAATATCCAGGCAAAAAGAGTACCGAGCGCGAGTGATAAAGCTCCCCCGCAAACAGCGGGCTTAATTCCTCGCCACAGCTATCTTGGATAAAGCTGCAAACGGCATTGTTTGGCCACGGTCCATGCAATGGTTTAAGGTTCGCGGGCGTTATGCCAGCCTCGGGCATGCATGTAAGTGTGGGCGCGCTGACCTCGCTCACGCAGGCGTATGGCTCGGGTGTGTATTCGGCCAAGTACATATCGTGCGTCGGGGTGATGAAATGCTCCATGACAATGCAGGCAGGGGAGAGAGGCATGATCCATGCGCGGCCGTGCGCCCGGTCGTTTGCCACCTCGCCGGTAAAGACGGCGCCCTTGCCGGTAAGCTCCAGGCCAAACTGCTCAAACTGCGGTGCGTAGAGCTCGGTTATGTCGGTCGCTGCCCGCCGCATTTGCAAAAGCGTCCCTTTCCTTTGCAGAACCGTCCACGCCTGGCTTGATTGTGAGCCATGGCTAACACATCAATGATAAGTTGATTGAGGTTAACTCTCAAGCCGTTAGAAAGGAATCTCATGGCAAAGGGATCAGAAAGGGAAGGCGGCGGTATCGGCGAGCTGCTTGCATATGCCGGCGACCGTAAATTCCTAACGTATTTGGGCATGGCGCTCTCGGCGCTCTCGCAGCTGCTGAGCTTTGGCCCGTACGTGTGCATTTGGCTTGTCGCGCGAGACCTTATCGCTGTGGTGCCTAACTGGAGCGAAGCCACCGATATCGCGATGTATGGCTGGTGGGCCGTGGGTTTTGCCCTGGCAAGCATCGTAGTTTATTTCGTTGGGCTCATGTGCACGCACCTGTCTGCGTTTCGCTGCGCGTCCAATATCCGCAAGACTACGAGCGAGCACCTGCTTAAGCTGCCGCTTGGCTACTTTGACACGCACGCCACCGGTGAGCTGCGCCGTATTGTAGACGGATGCGCCGCCTCCACCGAGACCCTGCTCGCACACATGCTGCCCGATATCGCGGGCGCCGCCGCCATGGTCGCAGGTCTGCTCGTGCTGCTTTTCGCCTTGGATTGGCGCTTGGGCGCGGCATGCCTCATCTCGGTGGCCATTTCGTTTGGCGCCATGGCCACCATGATGGGCGGCAAAGGCGCCGAGTTCATGAAGGCCTACATGGGAGCGCTGGTCAAGATGAACAAGACCGGCACCGAATACGTACGCGGCATCCCCGTGGTCAAGGTGTTTCAGCAGACGGTCTACTCCTTTAAGGCCTTCCACGATGCGATCGCCGAATACGCCGACACGGCACAAAACTATGCGGGCACGTTCTGCCGAGGTCCGCAGGTACTCAACCTTACCGCGCTCAATGGTCTTGTGGCATTCCTGTTACCCGTGGCGTTGCTGTTGGCGCCGGGCGAGACGGACTTCGCGCATTTTATGGCCAACTTCACGTTTTACGCGATATTTTCGGCCGTGGTGCCGACGGCCATGACCAAACTCATGTTTGTGGGCGAGGCCTCTCAGATGAGCGCCGATTCGCTGGCTCGTATTCGAAGCGTCATGGATTCCAAGCAGCTCTCCGTGCCCGCCCAACCCAAGCACCCTGCCGGCGGCGACGTGCGATTTGAGGACGTGAGCTTTACGTACGAGGGTGCCGAAGCGCCTGCCGTTAGCCATGCGAGTTTTAGCGTTTCCGCTGGTAGCACCCTCGCCCTGGTGGGTCCCTCGGGTGGCGGTAAGTCAACCTGCGCAAGCCTGATTCCGCGTTTTTGGGATGTTTCCTCGGGTCGAGTGCTCGTAGGCGGTGTGGACGTTCGCGATATGGATCCGCATGATCTTATGGACCAGGTGGCCTTTGTGTTTCAGACTAACCAGCTGTTCCGGCAAACACTTGCCGATAACGTGCGCGCCTCCAAGCCTACGGCCACTGACGACGAGGTGCGTGCGGCCCTCTCCGCAGCTCAGTGCGATGACATTGTGGCCAAGCTCCCACAGGGCATCAATACCATGCTCGGTGCCGGCGGAGCATATCTTTCGGGAGGCGAGGTCCAGCGCGTGGCACTCGCCCGCGCGATCCTTAAAGACGCGCCCATCGTGGTGCTCGACGAGGCCACGGCGTTTGCCGATCCCGAGAACGAGGCGCTCATCCAGCGCGCCTTTAGCAAGCTGGCGGCGGGTCGCACGGTCATTATGATTGCGCACCGACTCTCGACTGTAGTGGGCGCAGACCAAATCGTGGTGCTCAACCAGGGCAGCGTGCAGGAGTCGGGTACCCATGCCGAGTTACTGTCCCAAGAGGGTCTGTATGCCAAGATGTGGGCCGAATACGAACAGGCCGCGAGCTGGAAAATCACTGCAGCGACCGCGGATGCCGCCGTCACGAAGGGAGGCGAGGCCTAAATGTTCGCCTCATTCCAAAAGAAGTATTTCCTATCCGATAAAGGCGTCGCCGGCGTAAAACGCGGCATTTTCTGGACCACGCTCACCAATCTCATTACCATGGCCGGCATGGGCTTTTTATTCCTGGTTATGGCCGGCTTTGTCGAGCATCTCACCAGCGGGGCTGACCTGCCGGATGCCCTGCCGATCGTGGGCGGCCTCCTGGTCTTTTTCGTGTTGCTCTTTGCCTCTAACTGGCAGCAGTATTACTACACCTACTGCATCTTTTACGAGGAGTGCGGCAAGCAGCGTATGGAGATTGCCGAGCGCTTGCGCAAGCTGCCGCTGTCGTTTTTTGGTCGTCGTGATCTGGCCGATTTAACCGAGACCATCATGGGTGACGTCCAGGCCATGGAGCACGCCTACAGCCACGTGCTGGGAGAGCTTTGGGGTGCCATCATCGCAAGCGCCATTGTGTTCGTGGCGTCGCTGTTCTTTTGCTGGCAGCTGGCGATTGCGGCGTTTTGGAGCGTTCCCGTGGCCTTTGCCGTGCTGTATCTAACACGCGGCCCCATGACTCCAGTGTTCGATCGCGTGCGTGCCGAGAAGGTCAAGGTTACCGAGGCGATTCAGGAGACGCTCGACTGCGTTCGCGAGATCCGCGCCACCAACCAGGAGGCCCATTATCTTGAGGGTCTCAACGGCGTGATCGATGCCGAGGAGCGCGAGACCACCAAGGGCGAGCTCGCTAACGGGCTTTTGGTCAACTCCGCCTTTGTCATCTTGCGTCTGGGCATTGCCACCACGTTGGTCACGGGCGCCGCGATGGTCGCCTCCGGGCAGGTCGACTTTTTGGTGATGTTTGCCTTCCTGCTTATGGTGAGCCGTATCTATGCACCCTTTGACCAGGCGTTAATGTTAATGTCCGAGCTGTTTGCCGCCGAGTCGTCTGCCAAACGCATGCGTTCTATCATGGAAGAGCCTGTGGCGCGGGGCAGCGAGAAATTTGAGCCCGTGGGCCACGATGTGGTGTTCGATCACGTGGCATTTGGCTATGGTGCGGGCGAGGACGGCCGTGCCGGCGAGAAAGTTTTTACCGATGTGAGCTTTACCGCCAAGGAAGGCGAAGTTACGGCGCTGGTCGGTCCTTCGGGTTCCGGTAAGTCTACGGTGAGCCGCCTGGCCGCGCGCTTTTGGGATGCCACCGAAGGCACGGTCACCGTGGGTGGCGTGGATGTTGCGGGCGTTGATCCCGAGGTGCTGCTGCGCGACTACGCCATTGTGTTCCAAGACGTGCTGCTCTTTGACGACACGGTGATGGGAAACATCCGCCTCGGGCGTCGTGATGCCACCGATGAGGAAGTGCTTGCGGCCGCGCGTGCCGCCAACTGCGACGAGTTCGTGAACCGCATGCCGCAGGGCTACGACACCATGATTGGCGAGAACGGCTCCAAGCTGTCCGGCGGTGAGCGCCAGCGCATCTCTATCGCCCGTGCGCTGCTCAAAGACGCGCCTATCGTGCTGTTGGACGAGGCGACGGCGAGCTTGGATGTGGAGAACGAGACCGTGGTGCAACAGGCACTTTCCCGTCTGCTTGCAGGCAAGACGGTTATCGTTATTGCCCACCGTATGCGTACGGTGGAAAATGCCGACAAAATCGTTGTACTCAAGGATGGTGTGGTTGCCGAGCAGGGTTCTCCGGCGCAGCTCAAGGCGGCAGGTGGAGAATTCGCACGCATGGTTGCGCTGCAAAAGGAAGCGGCTGCTTGGCAGCTGTAGGAAAGGGGGCCAAGATTTCCAAAGGTTAACTTTGGTTGACCATAATAGTTCGACTAAACTAGTCTCAAAAGCGTGCTCGAGCAAACTAATGAACTCGGGTGCTAAGGCACCATGCCGCGCTTGTGCGGCAAAAGGGAGAAGCAACATGAAGAAGTCGACTTTTAACACCCTGCTTGTCGGTGGCGGTTTTCTGCTTGGTACGGCCGGCATCAAGCTGCTCACCAGCGCTCCGGTAAAGAACGCCTGTGTGCAGGGTATCGCGTGCGGCATGCGCATCAAGAACGGCTACCAGGACATGGTCGAGCAGGCCAAGGCCAATGTCGATGACATGGTTGCCGAGGCTGCCTACATCACCCAGAGCGAGGCCGCTGCTGACGAGGCAGCCGAGTAGTACTCCCAGGCACAAACAATGAGATTCTCGATTATCAGCGAGATCCCCGGCAGGACCCGTCTTCAGTTGGCGGGTCCTGTGCCAGAGAGCGATCTCGATGCGCTTCTTAAGCTCAGCGGCGACATCGACGGCGTGCACAAGGTGCGCGTCTACGGCCGTATTGGCCAGATGGCGCTCGAATATGATGAGCAGTGTCGTGCGGGCGTGCTCGACGCCTTGGGTGCGCTCGATGCCCAGGCCATTGCCGACGCAAAGACGGGTTACGTGATGCAGCTTGAGCCACGCAAGCACAAGCTCGTCATGGATCTTGCCACACTTATCGGCGCCCACTACGCGCGCCGCTGGTTCTTGCCGACGCCTCTGCGTGCGGTGTTTGTCGTGGCCGGTTACATGGCATTTTTGCGTGCCGCCCTTCATGAGCTGGCTCAGCCGCGCCTGACCGTTCCCGTGCTCGACGCTTCGGCCATCGGCATCTCGTTCGTCAAGCGTGATGTTGACACCGCGGGCCAGACGATGTTCCTGCTCAACGTGGGCGAGCTGCTCGAGGACTACACCCGCGCCATGAGCGAAAACGAGCTTATCAACTCGCTGCTCGATGTGCCCGACAAGGCGCAAAAGGTCGTCGGCGACACCGAGGTGAGCGTTGCTGCGACCGAGCTCGAGCCCGGCGATCTGGTCGCCGTACGCACCGGCATGTCCATCTGCATTGACGGTGTGGTCGAACAGGGGAGCGCCATGGTCAACCAGGCGACCCTGACCGGCGAGCCGCTTGCCGTCGAGCGCAGCGCAGGCGACGACGTGTTCGCCGGAACTGTCGTGGAAGACGGCAGCATCTTGGTGCGCGTGCGCGCCAACACGGCGCAGACCAAGCTGCGCTCGATCGTCTCGCTCGTGCAGACCGCCGACTCACTCAAGTCCGAGGGCCAATCGCATATGGAGGACCTTGCCAACAAGATCGTCCCGTGGAACTTCCTGCTCGCGGGTCTGGTTGCGCTTACCACCCGCAGCCTCATCAAGACCTCGGCGGCGCTGATGGTCGACTACTCGTGCGCACTCAAGCTCACGGGTTCCGTCGCCGTCATGACTGCCATGAGCGATGCTGCCAAGATGGGCGTCATGGTCAAGGGCGCCAAGTACTTTGAGTCGTTTGCCAAGGCCGACACCATTGTGTTTGATAAGACTGGCACGCTCACCGAGGCCCAGCCGCGTCTTGCCTGCGTACTCACCACCGATGGCTGGAGCGAGGACGAGATCCTGCGCCTTTCCGCTTGCTTGGAGGAGCATTTCCCGCATCCGGTGGCGCGTGCCGTGGTCAACGCTGCTCACGAGCGCGGGCTCGAGCACCGCGAGCGCCATGCTGCCGTCGAGTACATCGTGGCACACGGCATCGCTTCGTCCATCGAAGGACGTCGCGCGATTATCGGCTCGGCACACTTTGTGTTTGAGGATGAGGGCGCGCAGCTCGAGTCCGACATAAAGGAGCGCATCGAGTCCCAGATGCAGGGCCTGTCGCCGCTGTATCTGGCGGTCGACGGCACCGTTGTGGGCGTGCTCGGTATCGAGGACCCGCTTAAGCCCGGGGTCCGCGAGGCCATCGCCGACTTGCACGCGTTGGGCGTTAAGCACGTGGTCATGCTCACGGGCGACTCGGAGCGCACGGCCGAGCGCATTGCTCGCGAGGCAGGTGTCGACGAGTTTAAGGCCGAGCTGCTGCCCGAGGGCAAGTACGCGTATGTGGAGCGCATTAAGGGCGAGGGGCGCCACGTTGCCATGGTGGGCGACGGCGTCAACGACTCACCGGCGCTGGGTCTGGCCGATGTGGGTCTGGCCATGGGCGGTGGAAGCGACATCGCCAAGGAGGTCGCCGATATCATCCTGACCGATACAGATCTGGCCGCAATCGTGCGCCTGCGCCGCATGAGTCAGGGGCTTATCGACCGTCTGTCGAGTTCGTATTCCAAGGTGATGCTCACCAACTCGGCGCTGTTGGCATTGGGTATTACCGGCATGATCACTCCGCAGACGTCGTCACTGCTGCACAACGGCTCAACGATCGCCTACAGCCTGGGCAACGCGAAGGCGTACCTGCGCTAGCGCTTTTACTTAAGTTTTTGGCCTGCATTTGGGCGGTGTTGCAGCCGCCAGAATGCAGGCCTTTTGCGTTTGACCATGTGCTAGCAGAAATATATAGTTGTGCTAGCTTAGATAGCAAAAGTCGAAGGTGAGGTTGAGATGGGTGCTGTTAGCGGCATGGCGCAGGTGAACGTTCGCGTGGATCGCCAGGTCAAGAACCGTGCCGAGGAGGCACTGCGGCTTTCGGGCGGGTCACTGCCCGAGCTCATCAAAAAGGTGGTGGCCAAGGTCGCGCAGGGTGGCGGGCAGTGTGAGGAAGTGCTTGCGGCCGTCGACGACCGGCAGCAGGCCGTCGCGCCCGATACTCCGTTCGTCGCGTCGTGGGCAGCGGCAGACCGGCTTTATGCAGACTTGGGCATCGCTGCGTCGCCCGTATCCGACGATCGCGGTTGGGACACAATCTATTCCGAAGCCATGGATGAGCATTATCGCCACAAGGGGATGATCCAGTGAGTGGGGCTCCCCTCAAAATAATGGTGGACGCCAACGTATGGGTTGATTCGTTTTGCGTCGACCATGTCGAGTCGCTTGCCGCGCGTGCGTTTATTGGGCGGGCGACGGAGACGGGGGCGTTGCTGTTCTTCCCAGTGCATATCGCCAAGGACGTGCTGTACGTTGTCCAACACGAGCTGAAGCGTAGCGTTCTTGCCAGCGGGGGAGCACTCGACGAGGCTTCTGCTCGTGCAATTGGCGATGCGGCGTTGGCGTTTGTTCGGAATATGACCGAAAACGCCACGGCCGTGGGCGCAGATGCGTCGGACCTTTGGCTGGCCGACAAATACTTAGCGCTCCATCGCGATTACGAGGACAACTTGGTGCTTGCCGCGTGCAAGCGCGCACAGGTCGATTACTTGGTGACCAACGATCGCAAGCTGCTTGAACATGCCGATCTTGCAGCAAAGACCCCGCGCCAAATGATGCCGATTCTTGCTTTGGCCGAACGCGGCGGCGCGGCTATCGGTTGACGCGAACTGTTTGCGGGCCTCTTGGACGACGATGCGCCAAGGGGCCCGCGTCTGCTATTTACAAAAGCTCGGCCTTAATGGCGGGACTTTCTGCGAGCTGTTCGGCTGCCTTTTCGTCGGAGCTGTCGAGCGCTGCCAGGCTGCGGTAGACCCACTCGTTGACCTGGGTGTTCTTGACGCCTGCGGTCTGCATAAGGGCGCCTACCTCGCGGATTGCTGCGAGCAGATCGGCCTTGGGACCCGAGAGCTCGACCTCGATGTCGTGGTAGGCGGCCACGCCGCGGTTCTCACTCACGTTTTTGATAAATATCTCTAGGTTCTCAAGCTGATGGGCTATAGCTGCATCTTCGTCAGCGTCCAGCGCAACAAGGGCGTTCGAAAC
>RPYR01000114.1 GCA_008671285.1 Collinsella aerofaciens
GCGCACGTGGAGTCCACCAAGACCGGTCGCAGCCGCCTGGTCTTCACCGAAATCCCCTACATGGTCAACAAGGGCACACTGCAGGAGAAGATCGCCCAGCTCGTCAACGACAAGCGCATCTAGGGAATCTCGGATATGCGCGATGAGTCCAACCAGAAGGGCATCCGTCTGGTCATCGAGCTCAAGAAGGGCGTCATTTAGCAGGTCTTGCTCAACAACCTCTATAAGTACACCTCGCTGCAGACGACCTTTGGCGCCAACAACTTGGCGCTTGTCAACGGCGTTCCCAACTGCCTGAGTCTGCGCGAGATGCTGCAGCACTACATCGACCACCAGGGCGACGTAGGCACCCGTCGCACCCGTTTTGAACTTAAGAAGGCCCAGGCCCGCGCGCATATCCTCGAGGGTTACCTGATGGCCCTTGACCATATCGACGAGGTCATTAGCATCATCCGCTCCTCGCAGACTGACTCCGAGGCCAGCAGTCGCTTGATCGAGCGCTTTGGCTTTACGCCCGAGCAGACCACGGCCATCCTCGAGATGAAGCTGCGCCGCCTGACCGGCCTGGAGCGCGACAAAATTCAGGAAGAGCTGGACGGCCTGCGCCGCGCCATCGCCTACTACGAGGACCTGCTGGCGCACGAGGAGAAGATTCTGGGCGTCATCAAGGAGGAGATGCGCGAGATCTCCAAGAAGTTCGGCGATAAGCGCCGCACCGAGATCAGCCATGTCGAGAAGGACCTGGATGTCGAGGACCTCATCGCCGACGAGGATATGGTCGTGACCATCACCCACACCGGCTACGTTAAGCGCATTCCGGTGGCCGCCTACCGTGCCCAGAAGCGCGGTGGCAAGGGCGTGTCGGGCGTCAACCTCAAAGAGGACGACGTTATCGACGAGATGTTCATCGCGTCCACGCACGAGTACGTGCTGTTCTTCTCGAGCAAGGGCAAGGTCTATCGCCTGAAGGTGCACGAGCTGCCGGTGGGTACGCGCCAGGCGCGCGGTACCGCGATCGTCAACCTTCTGCCCTTCGAGGAGGGCGAGAAGATCGCGAGCGTCATCAGCTGCCGCGAGTTCCCGGCCGACGAGTACCTGATGTTTGCCACCAAGAGCGGCATGGTCAAGAAGACCGTGATGAGCGCATACGACCGCAGCCGTCGCGACGGCCTGATCGCTATCAACCTGCGTGACGACGACGCGCTGCTGAACGTGCGCCGCGTGCGCGAGGGTGACAAGATCATCCTGGCTACCACCGCGGGCAAGGCGATCATGTTCTCCGAGGAGCAGGTGCGCGCCACCGGCCGCGATACCAGCGGCGTTCGCGGTATCGGTATGAAGGACGGCGTGAGCGTTCTGGGCATGGAAGTCACTAACGGCAACGGCGATCTGTTCGTCATCACCGAGCGCGGCTACGGCAAGCGCACGCCGGTTGCGGACTACCCGGAGCAGAATCGCGGCGGCCAGGGCGTCTACACCATCCAAATGACCGAGCGTAAGGGTAACCTCGCGGCCATGAAGACGGTGGGCCCGCAGCACGAGCTATTCATCGTGACGGAGGGCGCGACGGTCATTCGCGTCAAGACCGACGAGATCAGCCAGACTGGCCGCGCCACCCAGGGAGTCAAGATGATGACCGTCGACGACAACGACCGCATCTGCGCCGTAGCCCGCATGACAGCCGCCAAGGAGAAGCCCGAAGGTGAAGCCGCAGAAGACGGCTCCGCCCCCGAAGAAACCCCAGTCGACCTAGGCGACGGCAGCGATATGCCAGAAGATCTCCTAGACGAGTAAGAGGCCCTAGCTGGTAAAAATTATCAGACCCCATATATCGGCGGTCGGCGCACTGCGCGCCGACCGCTTTTTTGACAATCTTGGACCCGCGTTCGCCCCGGCCGCATGGCGGCACATGAAGTCGATCGCGAGTTCCGCACGAGCCGGAGAGCACTTAATGTGCTCTCCGTGCGAGCCGGGACTGTCCGAGCAGGCGACTTCATGTGCCGCCATGCGGCCGGGGCGAACCCCTCCCAAAGATTTTCAAAAAAGTTGTTGACGCGCGCGTAACGACTCGTCTAATATATCCCTTGCGCGATGGACCTGTAGCTCAGTTGGTTAGAGCGTCCGGCTGATAACCGGGAGGTCACAAGTTCGAATCTTGTCAGGTCCACCACTTTCTTTCGCAATAAACACCCCAGCGAGAGCCGAGTCGCCGCTGGGGTGTTTATTACTGTCTCCGTGGGGGTTTAGCTCAGCTGGGAGAGCGCGGGCTTTGCAAGCCTGAGGTCAGGGGTTCGATCCCCCTAACCTCCACCATGATGGACCTGTAGCTCAGTTGGTTAGAGCGTCCGGCTGATAACCGGGAGGTCACAAGTTCGAATCTTGTCAGGTCCACCATCAAAACTTTGAAGAGCCCTGGGGCATTGCCTCGGGGCTTTTTTCTTGTCTGCGATAAATCTCATTTTGGTTTTGTGTGCTGTGCGAAAGTTTGGGTAGTATAGCTATTCAATGCGGTCGAGCTGCCGCGTGTTAACCGCTACGTACCGGAGGTGTTCCATGGTTCGTGTCGACATAGAGACCATCGTCATGGCCGCCGGTCCCGTGCCATCGCTTATCGTGCTTCGCGAGCGCTGCAGCAAATCGGACTCGCCCGCGCCACTGCGCTCCCTTTCCATTCAGACTGGTTCGTTTGAAGCTGCTGCCATCAGCCGCGGCATCGATAGCGGCCGCGCCGAGCGCCCGATAACGCATGACCTGCTGCTCGATACCGTTGACGCGCTGGGTGCCAAACTCGAGCGCATCGAGATCGTTCGCGCCGAGCCGCCGGTGTTCTATGCGACGATCGTCGTACTGGCCGATGGTGACGAGCGCAAGATTGACGCCCGCCCCAGTGATGCCATTGCCCTTGCCGTGCGCAGCAATGCCCCCATGTTTGTGGAGGACGACATCATGAATCGCCTAGGTACCGTTTCTGCCCATGCCGAGGAAGTTGACGACGAACAGGAGTTCGAGAAGTTCGATGAGTTCGTCCACACGCTCTCTCCCGATGATTTTTAAATGCGGGGCGGCAGGGTTGCGGAGCGTTCGCTGATGACCGGCGGCATGTCGGCTGAGACGGCGGCCATTGCGCGCGAGGCCCAGATGCGCTCGGAGGCTTCTGAGGCGGCTCGCATCGCCTATGTGACGCAGGCCCGCACGCTTCGCGAGCGTCGCAGCTCGTTTATTAAGATGGTTGTCATCTCCGTCCTTGTCGCGGCAATCTGCTCACGCCTTCGTGGTACAGTTGGTGCGCTTGGGTTTTCGATCTCTACGGGCCTCGTGATCTGGGGTGTGGTCGATGCGGTCATGCTGACCAGTCAGATCAAGGTGCTCGACAAGCGCGCAATGGATATGATGCGCGCCCGCGACGCCGCTGCTAAGATCGCCGCCGAGGCGCAAGAACTGTAACGACGCCAGACTCGATGGGAAGGTCTAAAGATGGCACAGGATATGCAGGACGCCGGTAACGTCTCCGCCGAGCTCGACGCCATGGTGTGCGACCTGATTGGTGCGTTCTTGGACGACCTTGCCGCCGGCGAGAATCCGGGCGTGGTCGTGGCGATCGAGGACGCTGCTTCCAACCGCTATCTGGCGGCGCTCGACGAGGACGGCGAAGAGGCGTGCCTGGAGGCGGCCACCAACTTTATCTCCGAGCACAAGATGGGTCTTAAAGACGAGGGCCTGGGCCGTATCGCCCGCTATGCCATCGGCTATACCGGTTGTGTCGAGATCGATGGCGGCTACCATGACGCCCTGCTCGTGAGCTTCTTTGAGACGACGCTCGAGAGCGGTTTTTCGGCATATGTGCTGTATGAGGGCATGGGCGCCGGCGATGGTTTTATGTGGAGCGACCCTGAACCTGCAGGTGAGGAAACCCCTCTCATCTAAAATCGCTAAAATAAACGAGTTTTCGGTAAAAGGCTCAATATTCCCGCTGAGCGTTGTATCGCTGGGCGGGCCGCATACGCGTGCCGTTTGTATATGGATAGAAGATAGGGGA
>RPYR01000010.1 GCA_008671285.1 Collinsella aerofaciens
CGGCGCCCGAAGAGATGTTACGCATGCCGCAGGTAAAGCACATGGTAGTCGTCTCGCTATATGGCAGATGCAGCGCACGGGCGACCAGAAAACCGACGACAAAGCCGCTGATGGCGAAGGCCAAAATAAAGAGGGCGACTTCCAGGCGCACCGCGTTCATGTGCAGCACGTACTCGCTCATGGCGGTGGAGTTGGAGGCGATAACGCCCATCATCATGAATTTGCAGGCGGGCGAGAGCGCGGGGGAGAGCTTCTCGTGTCCCCATCCACGCGTGAGCTCGTTGATCACGATGCCGAGCACGGCGGGGATGGCGATCATAAAGGCCATGTCCTGCATCATGCTCGGCACATCGATCGAGACGGTGGCACCCAACAAGAGCTTAAGCGTGAGCGGAATCGTCACAGGGGAGATAACCGAGGACGTCAGGATGATGGTGAGCGCGAGCGGGCCGTTGCCGCCGAACATGCTGATCCACATAAAAGCGGTGACGGCCACGGGCACGCTGTACTCGAGCACGATGCCGCAGACAAGGTTGGGGTTGGAGCCAAAGAAGAGTGACCCTATGGCATACGCCGCGATGGGAATAAGCACTGCCGAGACCAGCAGCGCCAGAATCAGGTGCAGCGGACGGTGGAACACCTCGGCTACCTGGTGAAAGGTGTTGCTGAGCGCGCCCTGAAACGTCATAAAGGCGAAGAGGGCGGGAACAATGGGCTTGAGCACGCCGATCTGCTGGGGAAAGAGCACGCCGAGCGCCACGCAAATCGGAACGATGATCTGCATATGCCCCGCGAGGAACTTTCCCAGTCCAGCCCATTGCTTCATATATCCCGTGACTCCCTTTATCCTCGAACTCGTTTGTATGGATATGCTAGACGCTCGTATGCGTCCGTGCGGCTGAAACGCTCGATTATTTCGAGGCCATTACCGCCATCGTTTGCCGAAACCGCGGCGCACCGCGGCGTTTTGCGTCCGCGCTGCACGGTATAATAAATCCGTTCAACAGATCTGCCTGCCGAAGCGGGCATACACAGAGGACTCATCGCTATGAACCGTGAGAGGTATCGCGGCGACCTGCCCCTATCAGGGGTGGGTGCCTATGTCATCGCTTAAGACGACGCATCGCTGGGCGGTCGCTCAGCAAAACCCCGAGCTCGAAAAGGAGCTTTCGGCTGGTCTGGGCATTCCCGGGCTGGTGGCGCGCATTATGGTCGCGCACGGCATTGGCTCCATCAAAGAGGGCCAATTGTTTTTGACGCCTTCGCTCGATCGCGACTGGGCCGACCCACTCATTATCCCGGGCATGTCGGTCGTTGCCGACCGCGTCGAGCGTGCTATTCGCAACCACGAGCACATTGCAGTCTTTGGCGATTTTGACGTTGACGGTATTACGTCGACCTGCCTGTTGACCGAGGCGCTGCGCACGTTTGGCGCCGATGTCACGCCGTTTATTCCGCATCGCTTTGACGAGGGCTACGGTCTTTCGCGCGCGGCACTCGACCGCGTTAACGAGCTCGCTCGCCCCCAGCTGATCGTGACCGTCGATAACGGCATTGCCGCCAAGGAAGAGGTTTCCTATCTGGAGAGCCTGGGGATCGATTTGGTGGTCACGGACCATCACGAGCCCTCCGACCAGGTGCCGCAGGGTGTGCCCCTGACCGACCCCAAGCTCGAGGACGAGGGCCCCTCGCGCGAGCTTGCCGGTGCTGGTGTGGCGCTCAAGCTGGTGCAAGTCCTGGGTGAGCGCCTGGGCAAGCCGTCGTATTGGCGTTCGCTAATCGAGGTCGCGGCGCTGGGCACCGTGTCCGATATGATGCCGCTTACGCCCGAGAACCGCGCACTGGTCGCCGAGGGCATCCAGCAGATGCGCGTGACGGCCCGTCCCGGCTACATCGCACTTGCCGCGCTTGCCAAGGCGGACCTTTCGAGCATTACGGCGGATGGCCTGTCATTCTCGCTCATTCCCCGCTTAAACGCTGCCGGTCGCATGGCCGATCCCAAGCTGGCGCTCGACCTGCTGCTTGCCCGCAATCCCATCGAAGCAAGCGCGCTGGCGGCTGAGCTCGAGGAAATCAACCGCCAGCGCCGTGAGATCGAGGCGGAGCTCACGCGCGATGCCATGGCAAAGGTCGAGGAGACCTATGACGGCGGACGCGCGATCGTCGTGGGCGGCGAAGGCTGGCACGAGGGTGTCAAGGGCATCGTGGCAAGCCGTCTGACCAACCGCTATCACGTGCCGGCGCTGCTGTTCTCGATCGAGGACGGTATCGCGCGCGGTTCTGGTCGCTCGGTGGGCAAAGTTAACCTGTTTGACGCCGTCGAGCGCTGTTCCGACCTGCTGATTCGTCGCGGCGGACATGCCGGTGCGGTGGGTGTGACCATCGAGGCATCCAAGCTCGATGAATTCCGTCGTCGCCTTTCCGCCGTGCTATCGGAGATTCCCGCCGAGGACTTTGAAGACATCGACGAGGTTGCCGCCACGGTCGACCTTTCCGAGCTGAATATCGAGACTATAGAGCAGATTTCCCGTCTTGAGCCGTTTGGCCAGTGCAACAAGGTGCCGCTGCTGGCCGCCGAGGGCGTGACGATGTGCGATCGCGCCGTGGTGGGCAAAACCGGCGAGCACATGCGCTTTGTGGCGACCGATGGCGCCGCGAGCGTGCCGGCCATTATGTTCCGCGTGCCGCAAATCGATAAGCTCATCAACTGCGATAGCGCTGTCGACTTGGTGTTCGAGGCCGTTGCCGAGCATTGGCAGGGGCGTGTGAAGCCCAAGCTCATGATCAAGGATGTCTTGGTGCGCGATACCACGGCGTCCAATATCGACGATCCGGCATGTGAACTTCGCCGCGGCGTGCAACCGGCGGATTCTGGCCTGCGCCTGGAGTCGCGTAAACGCGAGACGCTCGCCCAGCTTTCTTATGCTGAGCTCACGCGCTCGCTTATCCATAGCTTTATCGGCTCGAACCAGCCGCACCGCGCGCAGGTCGAGGCGCTCGATGCCCTGGCCGATCACCAAAGTGTTCTGGCCGTTATGGGAACGGGGCGCGGCAAGTCGCTCATCTTTCATGTGCATGCCGCGCGCGAGGCGGTTCTTCGCGGGCGTGCGAGCATCTTTGTCTATCCGCTGCGCGCGCTCGTTGCCGACCAGGCCTATCACCTCTCGTCGACGATGGCATCGCTTGGCATTGGCGTTGGCGTGCTGACCGGCGAGACCGTGGAGGCCGCACGCGATGACGTGTTCGCCGGCCTAGCTTCGGGCCGCACCGGTATCGTGCTCACGACGCCCGAGTTCCTATCTATCCACCGTGACCGCTTCGCGCGTTCGGGCCGCATCGGCTTTGGCGTTATCGATGAGGCGCACCACGCCGGTCTTGCCAAGGGCGGCGACCGCAGCGCCTATCTCGACATGCCCGATATCCTCAAAGCCCTGGGCGACCCGGTCGTTATGGCTGCGACGGCCACCGCGACGGCTCCGGTTGTGGCCGAGCTTGCCCGCATGTTGCCGATCACTCGCACGGTGGTCGACGAGACGGTGCGCGAGAACCTGCGGCTCGAGGACGACCGCGATCTTGCAAGTCGCGAGAACCGTTTGGTGTCGATTGTGGCGACGGGGGAAAAGACCGTCATCTACGTCAATTCGCGCGACCAGTCCGTGGCGCTCGCCAAGACGTTGCGCAAGCGTGTGCCCGATTGCGCAACCCATATCGCGTTCTATAACGCGGGGCTTGTGCGTTCCGATCGCCGTCGCGTGGAGGAAGCATTCCGAGACGGCAGCCTCAGCTGCATCGTCTCGACATCTGCCTTTGGCGAGGGCGTCAACCTGCCCGATATCCGCCATGTCGTGCTCTATCACATGCCGTTTGGCGGCATTGAGTTTAACCAGATGAGCGGCCGTGCCGGTCGCGATGGCCAGCCCGCCGTGATCCACCTGCTCTATTCGTCGCGCGATGCCCGCATTAACGAGCGCCTGCTCGACTGCTACGCACCCGAGCGCGACGAGCTCGTCACACTCTATCGCGCGCTGCAGACCATGTGGCGCTCCAACCGCGGCAAGACCGGGGATGATTCATTCTGCGCAAGCGATATCGACATCGCGCAGATGTGCCTTGCCATCGATGCCCGCACGCCGGTCGACGAGCGCTCGGTGGAAAGCGGCCTAGGAATCTTCGAAGAGCTTGGTTTCTGTCGCGTTTCGGGGTTTGACGACACCCGTCGCATCGCGATGGCCGAAAACCCCGGCCGCGTGCAATTGAGCAGGTCAATTCGCTATTTGGAGGGCTTGCGCTCGCGCATGGAGTTTTCGGCTTTCCGGAGCTGGGCGCTCGATTCGTGCGCTTCTGATATGCTAGCCAAAGTTAACCGCCCGATCGTACCGCGGGCCTAGGGGAAGGGGACCTCGATGGATGCCGCAGCCCGTACTGCCCATGATTCCACCCTCCAGCCGTTTTCGGAGATGGAGCACTATAAGCATGCCGATGAGCTGCCGCCCGAGATTATGGCGGACAGCTACGACAAGCTGGAGCGTCTGTGCCTCAAATATATGAATGAGGACGACTTTTCTAAGGTTGAGCAGGCCTACTGCTTTGCTGCCGAGAAGCATTGCAACCAAAAGCGGCGCTCGGGTGAGATGTACATCAACCATCCCGTCGAGGTGGCCATCATTCTGGCCGATCTTAAGATGGACTGTGACGTGGTGTGCGCCGCGCTGCTGCACGATACCGTCGAGGATACCGAGACTTCGCTTGCCGATGTTTCCGGCCTGTTTGGCGATACGGTGGCCGAGCTCGTCGATGGCGTGACCAAGCTCACCAACATCGAAGTCGACAGCATGGACGAGAAACAGGCCCTCACGCTGCGCAAGATGTTCCTCGCCATGTCCAAGGACATCCGCGTCATCATCGTTAAGCTTGCCGACCGTCTGCACAACATGCGCACCCTTGCAGCCCTGCGTGAGGACCGTCGCCTGTTTAAGGCTCGCGAGACCATGGACGTGTATGCGCCTCTGGCCGACCGTCTGGGCATGAGCTCCATTAAATGGGAGCTCGAGGACCTGTCCTTCTTCTACCTTGAGCCCGACGCCTACCAGCGCATCGCGCGCATGGTGGCTGAGTCGCGCGAGGTTCGCGAGCGCTATCTGGCCGAGACCATCAAGACGCTCACCGACGAGCTCAACCGCATTGGCCTGGAGGGCTTCCAGATCAACGGCCGCTCCAAGCACTATTGGTCCATCTACCAAAAGATGAAGCGCAAGGGCAAGGAATTCTCCGAGATCTACGATTTGGTGGCGCTGCGCGTTATTACCCATTCGGTGCGCGATTGCTACTCCACGCTCGGCGCAGTGCATACGCTGTGGCACCCCATGCCCGGTCGCTTTAAAGACTATATCGCCATGCCCAAGGTCAATAACTACCAGTCGCTCCATACGACGGTTATCGGCCCCACGGCCCGCCCGCTCGAGATTCAGATTCGAACCTATGAGATGCATGAGCAGGCCGAGTACGGCATTGCCGCCCACTGGCTATATAAGAAGTCGGGCGGATCGTCTGCTTCCAAGACCAATGACGCTCAACGTTTGGACGACCAGATCAACTGGCTCAAGCATTCGCTCGATTGGGCTGCGTCTGATGAGATCACCGACGCCAAGGAATACCTGCATTCGCTGAAGGTCGACCTCTTCGATCAGGAGATCTTCGTCTTTACGCCCAAGGGCGAGGTCATGGCGCTTCGTGCCGGCTCCACGCCGCTCGACTTTGCCTATGCCGTTCACACCGAGGTGGGAAACCATTGCGTCGGCGCCAAAATCAACGGTGCGGTGGCTCCGCTCACGCACGAGATTAAGACGGGTGACCGTGTCGAGATCCTGACTAACAAGAGTTCCAAGCCGTCGCGTGATTGGCTCAAGATCGTTAAGACGCCTTCCGCCAAGTCAAAGATCCGCCGCTATTTTGCCGCTGCGACCAAGGATGACGACGCTGCTGCCGGCCGCGATATGCTGGCCAAGGACCTGCGGAAGCGTGGCTATGGCATTTCTACGCCGCGTTCGACGCGTGCGCTCAACGCCGTAGCGGAGCAGTTTAACTTCAAGCAGCTCGAGGACCTGTTTGCCGCCGTCGGCGCCGGCAAGGTTGCCCCGCGCACTGTGGGCAATAAGGTCGAGCAAATCTTGGACCCCAAGCCCGAGGAACAGCTCACCAAGGCCGAGGCTATCGCCGAGGTCGTGAAACAGCCTGCTCGCGGCTCCAACCGCAAGCCGCAAAAGCGCGGCAAGAGCGCCAGTAACGGCATTATCGTCAAGGGCGAGAGCAACAGCGGCCTGCTGGTCCGTCTGGCTCATTGCTGCAACCCCGTGACGGGCGACGACATCGTCGGCTTCATCACGCGCGGTCGTGGCGTTTCGGTACATCGCGCCAACTGCCCCAACGTCAAGGGTCTTATGGAACATCCCGAGCGCATGATCGATGTGGAGTGGGACGGCGCTGCCGACACCCTCTTCCAGGTCGAGATCGTGGTCGAGTGCTTGGACCGTATGGGCCTGCTCAAGGATGTCACCATTGCCATTGGCGATGCGGGCGGCAATATCCTTTCTGCCGCCACGTCGACCAACCGCGAGGGTATTGCAACCCTGCGCTTTATGGTCGAGATCTCGGACGCGAGTGGTCTGGATCCGCTGCTGGCTTCCATCAGCAGTGTCGATTCGGTCTACGACGCTCGCCGTCTTATGCCCGGCGAAGGCGGAGCTCAGCTCAAGCGCCGTGTGTAGGTGCGAGAGCCTCTCAGCATCATAGATATTGGTTACGTTCGAGGCATCGTTTGGTGCCTCGAACGTATTTTAGAAGGAGGGTATGCGCATGGGCGATATGACTTTGGACCTGACACCCCGAGGTGCGGCTTCGATTGAGGCGCTCGTCAACGGCCCGATTCAGACCAACAGTTACGCCGTGATTTCGAATGACGAGTGCTTAATCGTCGATCCGGCGTGGGAGGGCGAGCGTCTTGTGGAGCATATCCGCACCGCGCATCCCGAGGTGCGCGTACTCGGCTCTGTCTGCACGCACGGTCATGCCGACCATGTTGGCGGGGTTGCCGGGGTTCGAGCTGTCGTTGGCGACAGCGCACTATATGAGTTGTGCGCTAAGGACGTGACGGTACCTCGCGCAAATATCGAGGAGCAGCGCGCCATGTGGGGCATCGAGACGCCCGATCCGGGTGAGCCGACGCGCTTGCTTGCCGAGGGCGATACAATCGAGGTGGGCGACGTCTGCCTGCAGGTGATCGAGACGCCGGGGCATACGCCGGGCGGCATCGTCCTGTTCGCCGCGATCGAGCAGGGGAACATCGCCTTTGTGGGCGACACGCTTTTCCCGGGCAGCCACGGTCGTACCGATCTTTCCGGCGGTGACGAGGCGGCGATTATGCGCTCGCTTTCCAAACTTGCCAAGACGCTTCCGCCCGATACCGTTTGCTTGACGGGCCATGGCGATTCGACCACGATGGCGCGCGAACTTATGCAGAACCCGTTTATGCAGATGTAGGCTCGAAGCCGTCTTTCGAACCACGAAGACCGCTCAATCGTCAAGCTATTTTCCCCAGTGGGTCGATTCTGTGGGGCAAACGGTCAAAATTTGTCCAATCGGATGGTATTCGTGAACAAACGAACGTTTATGCTCGGGTATGTCGTGGTAAAATCTCAGGCGTTATCGGAGCAACCTTACAGGAGGTTTCTTTTATGCTCGTCAACGCAGCAGACATGCTCAAGAAGGCCGAGGCCGGCAAGTACGCTCTCGGTGCCTTCAACACCAACAACCTCGAGTGGACCCTGGCTATTCTCCAGGCCGCCGAGGAGGCCAAGTCTCCGCTGATCCTTCAGTGCACCGCTGGTGCCGCTAAGTGGATGGGCGGTTTCAAGGTCTGCGCCGACATGGTC
>RPYR01000029.1 GCA_008671285.1 Collinsella aerofaciens
ATCCCCGGTCACACGCAGCGCGGTGGCCAGCCCGACGCTCAGGACCGCATCTTTGCGACCCAGTGCGGCGTCGAGGCCGCGCTTGGCTGCCTGCGTGGCGAGTTTGGCTACATGATTGCCCTGCGCGACGGCAAAATGTGCCACATGCCGCTCGAGGATGTCGCCGGCAAGCTCAAGTTTGTCGACCCCCAGAGTGATCTGGTGCGCGAGGCCAAGGCGTTGGGCATCAGCTTCGGCGACGAATAGCCTCAGCCGAAACTGCTCTCATCGGAGGTCCCAGGGCTTACCTCCCAAATCGTCCTCGGACATGTCAGGACCCCGCCGTGCGCTTCGCGCGGCGGGGTCCTTCCGTCCTGCGGAAAGATTTGGGAGGTAAGCCCTGGGGCCTCCTACGGTAACTAAGGAGACCGAGGCTATTCGCCTTCTTGCTGCGGGTGCCTAGGGTGGGGTGCAACGTGCATTTTTGGGAGTTTTCAGCAGCCGTGGGTGCCTGCATACTGGATTTTGGGCGAAAAGCAGGCGCCATGAGCCGCATACTGTAAAAATGAGCGATCCTTGAGGTGCCGAGGGCTCATAATCAAGGCTTTCAACGCGGTTTTGTGCACCCATTCCCGCGCCCGCGGACTCCGGGATGCTGAATACTCCGGGATTTGCACGCCGCCCCCTGGGGTACCCGTGGGCAAAAAGCAACCACCCAGCCGAAATATGCATCCGGCAGGGCGGTTTATGCAGTACAGCGGCTGTGGATGCGCATGTCGCTCAGCGTTCTTGCCGACCGATGCAACGTCGTGCGTAGCCCTTAATGTCTTCGGTGAAACCGTCAAGGTCGTCGAGCGTGATAACGTTATCGGAAAGCAAGTTGGCTATCTCATAACGCATGGTGCTGCGGCGAATATCGTTCACAAGCACTCCTGAGGACAGCTTGTCCCTATTGATACGCTCTTCTAACGCCCAAAATCTACTGGACGCTTCACTGCCACCGTTCAGTATCTCGATGTACTGGCCGATGAGCATTTCCATATAGCTTTCTTGCCATTTTGGGAGCAGCTCTTTAAACAGCTTCCAGTCGCTTTCAGTTACCTCGCCCATATTGCCTCCGTTCACCAAACAGACTTAGCCATTCGATTTTTATTCTATTTGGTATTTTCGCTCACAGCCGTGGATGAGGGGACCATCGGTCTTCGAGTTCGAGCTTGAATGAACCGTTTGCTACAAAATGCGCCTAATTACTACGATGATTCGAATGCCTTCGACCATGCCGAAAAGGGTGAAAGTAAAACCGCAGGTAGAAAGCTTGCCGATTTTTGAAAAAGATGGGTGTGGTCGGCCTCATCGAGTTCATCGTAGTAAATCGGCCTTTTTCTTGGCATGCGGCGAGTTAAATGCCAGTTCCCGTGTTGGAATTGCCCTGTCCATTCGTGAGTTGCGGTGAAATCGGGACTGTTAGACGCTCCAAGGTCCTCAACGGTCCGTATTTCACCGCAACTTGGAAGGGGCGAGCGGCGTTGGCCAAGCATTGTTGACGGGTTGGAACGGCTTAGGCTTGTTTGCGGCGCTTCCATTGCTTTCGGCACCAGCACATGAGTGCCTCTATGAAGGGAATCGTGATGAGGATGACCCATGCGGGATGGGGCTGTGCCAAACAAAGCCACATATAGAGGAACCAGGCAATGGCGGCTGTTGCACAGACGACGCCGATCAGCTTGGAGAGATGATGTCGGTCGATAAAGTCGCCCATCGCCTCGTAGACGGGAATCAGAAAGACCAGAAAGAGCCCCATACCCCACGTGCCGCAGATGATGCCGAGCGCGAGATAGGCGAGGACGACAAGTGCAGGAAAGGGAAACTCGTTCCATGCGCGACCGATCTTGGTGTGGAAATGCTTGCCATGATGGTCGAGCTTGTCGTGTGCCTCTTTCCAGCTGGAAAACGTCTCGCCGTCGATGGTGACGGTGCCGTCGTCATTGGTATGTACGCTGTGTCCATCGTCCTCTAGCGTATCGATATGCAATCCGCCCGGCCCCACATGGACCTCTTCACCCTTGCGCTCGTTAGCCACGTGGATGCCGCTCCAACCAACATGAACCTCTTCACCTTTGTTGGGGTCGACGACGTGAATGCCGCGTGCAAGGGAAATGTCGACAAGTGGCTTGCCGTCAGGATCCACGTGCTCGGTAGAAGACTCGGTGCCTTCAGTCTCGTCGTAATTATTTGCGTCAACGTCATCGTCGGCCGAGGTGTCGACATCGCTAGCCGCTTCCCCATATAGCAACTCATCCAGTGACACGCCATACAGCGCGGCGAGTGCAATAAGGTTATCGGTATCGGGCGAGGATTCGCTGCGTTCCCATTTGCTGACAGCTTGGCGGCTTACGCCCAACTGGGCAGCAAGAGCCTCCTGGGAAAGACCGGCAGCTCTGCGGCGATCGACGAGGCGCTATGCCATCGCAAGATCCATAGTGGTTCCTTTCATGTGGCGACAGTAATCGAATGAGCCGAGTATACCGAGAATAACCGGTAGCGACCACCATTTCTAGTTAGAATCTGCCCCAACCCTACCGCAACTACGAGTAGCAACCCCCTAATGGCCTGCCATTTCATGACAAATGTTAGTACGCATAACAGCCAAGAGCCCTCTCAATATGTTGCGGTGGAATAGTTCCTGTTTCATGGCTCTGCTATGCCAAACAGGAACTATTCCACCGCAACTTACTATCAGGCCACGCACCCGCAGAGTAGCTACGGGTGCCTAGGGTAGGATGCGGCGTGCATTTTTGGGAGTATTCAGCAGCCGAGGGTGCCTGCATACTGGATTTTGGGCGAAAGGCAGGCACCATGGGCCGCATCCTGTAAAAAAACGAGCGGCTCTAGAGGCGTTGGGGCTCAGAATCGGGGCTTTCAGCGCAGTTTTGCACTCCCGCCCCCGCGCCCGCGGACTCCGGGATGCTGAATACTCCGGAATTTGCACGCCGCCCCCTGGGGTACCAGTGGGCAAAAAGCAACCGCCCCGTCAAAGTATGCATTTGGCGGGGCGGTTTATACAAAAAGGCGGTTGTGGACGCGTCAACGGCTCGCTAGAACTTGAATCCCAGAACAGGCTACTCGGCACTCTTGAGGGCGCCGACCATGTCGATCTTGTTGAGGGTACGATTGGTAGCGAGGTTGACGATAAACGTAAAGCCAAAGGAAAGCACCACGGCAAGCACGTAGCTCAGCGGCTCGACTTCGACGTCAAAGTACAGCGACGGCATCTGCAAAATGTACGTAAAACTCTCGGCCAGCAAGCCGCCCAGCGGCACGCCCAGCGCAGCGCCAATCGCCGTGAGGATCAACGTCTCCTTGTTGACGTAATGGTGCACCTCACCGCGACGGAAGCCCAACACCTTAATGGTCGCCAGCTCGCGCTCGCGCTCGGAGATATTCGTGTTGGACAGCGTAAACACCACCACAAACGATAGGCACGCCGCCATGAAGGTCACGAGCACCACGACCGAATTGATAATCGTAAAGTTCGCCTCATAGTTTTCCCAATGCTCGGCCGTACTCGAAATCGTAAGCCAACCGTCACTCTTAAGATTCTTGCTAAACGCAATCTGGTCGGCCGACGAGCCCTTAAGCAGCACAAAGACGCCGTTAAGACGTGCGCTTCGACCGAACGCACGCTCATAGGTGCCCTGCGTCATGTAAAGCGTGTTGCCCAGATAGTTAAGCGAAATGTCGCTGACTTTGACCTTGGCAACATTGAGCGACGAATCCTGGACGTGAGCCGTATCGCCCGGCTGAATCCCCAGCACCAGCTGTGAACTTTTGCTCAGATACACGTCTCCGTCACGCAAAGGCAGCGGTTCTTTGGACTCATCCTCCAGACGCACGTAATCGCCCAAGTCACTCGTGCGGTTATCGGGCACCACGATCAGCTGCACGGTCTCGCTCTTGCCGCCAAACGTAAAGGTGACGTTGTCGGTCATAATCGGCAGGGTCGAGGTCACGGTCACGTTGAAATCATTGGCCGCGCTGCGCTCATCCAATGCCGCGCACGTCTGCGAAAAATCGTCGGGATTGGCGACCGCCAGCAGGTCGTAGCGCGTGATATGCCCGTACTGTTTGGGCGAAAGCGCCACCGACGTGTCGCGAATGCCCATACCGCAGATCACGAGCGCCGTGCAGCCGGCGATACCGAAGAT
>RPYR01000136.1 GCA_008671285.1 Collinsella aerofaciens
GACCAGCTTAAACTCAAAGCTATCGCGGATCTCGCAGCAGAGGGTGGGGTCGTAGGGTCGATCATCGCCCCAACGTTTGGGATTGACATCGGGGCCGCCGGGAATGGCGATGCCGTCGGCGATATCGACGTAATGACGGATGACCTCAATGTCCTCGGTGATGGACATCTGCAGCGGCAGGCCGCCGGCGGCAAGGATGGCATCGACAAAGACGCTGGCGATCTCCTCGTTGGGGGAGAGCGTCTCGCTCAAAAACGGCTTCGCCTCTTCCCAGCGCGGCGCGACGAGGATGAGTGGGCGGTCGGCGGGGGCGACGTCGACGTGCGGGGTGTATGACGATGAAGTGCGAGTTCCGATCATAGGTGTTGCTTTCGAATCTGAAGGTGACAGGGCACATGAGAGACGTGGGACAACACTTTCAATGGATTTGTCCCACGGGGCGGTCTGGTTAGTGGCCCTTAATGGAGTTGAGGAAGTCCTGGGCGCGCTTGGTCTGGGGGTGGTCGAAGAACTCGTCGGGCGTGCCGGTTTCTACGATCTGGCCGTCGGCCATAAACACGACGCGGTCGGCCACGCGGCGGGCGAAGTTCATCTCGTGCGTAATGACGATCATCGTCATGCCCTGCTGCGCCAAGCGCACCATGACCTCGAGTACCTCGTTGATCATTTCGGGATCGAGGGCGCTTGTGGGCTCGTCAAAGAGCATGGCCTTGGGCTGCATGGCGAGTGAACGGGCGATGGCCACGCGCTGCTGCTGGCCGCCCGAAAGCTGTGCGGGCACCTTATCGGCCTGCTCGGCAACGCCCACGCGGCTCAGCAGGTCCATGGCGCGCTCGCGGGCCTCGTCTTTGGAGACACCCAGCACGTCGACCGGTCCCAGCATGACGTTCTGCAGTACGGTCATATGTGCGAACAGGTTGAACTGCTGAAACACCATGCCCAGCTCGGCGCGCATGCGGGCAAGATCCTTGCCTTCCTGCGGCAGGGGCTCACCCTCGATGAGGATCTCGCCCGAGTCGATGGTTTCCAGGCGATTGATGGTTCGGCACATGGTCGACTTGCCCGAGCCCGAGGGTCCGATCACAACGACGACCTCGCCGCGGTCGACCGAGAGATTGATGTCGTTGAGAACGTGCAGATCGCCGTAGTGCTTATCGACGTGCCTGAGCTCGATCAGCGGCTGATTGCCGGTGGAAGAGGTGCTCTGTGCCATGGTGCTCGGCTCCTTATGACTCGAAATGGTAAAGCGTTAGCGGATGATGGTCGCGCCGGTCTTGTGCGAAACGTAGACAGCGGCCTTGTTAATCGCGACGTTGATGAGGATGTAGATGACCGCGATCACCAGGTAGACCGATACGAGGGCGTCGTAGTTGGTAATGAGCACGCGGGCATTTTGCATGAGGTCGGGGTAGCTCACCACGTAGGCGACGGTGGTGTCCTTGACCACGACTACAAGTTGCGAGATCAACGACGGAATGATAAAGCGAATCGCCTGTGGCAGCACGATTTTAAAGGTGATTTTGGCCTTGGAGAGACCGAGCGCCTGGGCTGCCTCGACCTGACCGCGCGGCACGGCATTGACGCCGGCGCGGAAAATCTCGGCCAGTACGCCGGCCGCAGCGAGCGCGACGGGCAGTGTGAGCATCCAAAACGACGGCAGCGAGATCTTGTACTGCGGCAGCACCAAAAAGAAGAAGTAGATGAACAGCAGGCTCGGCACGCCACGGAAGAAGTCGGTAAGCACGCGGCAGACCAGCTGCAGCGGCTTAATGTCGCTGGTGCGGCCGAGCATAAGGGCTAAGCCCAGCACCAGCGCGATGGCGCCAGCGGTGAGTGCGACTTTAACGGTGCCCTCAAAGCCGGCAAGCAAGAACTTCCAGGTGGTGAGGTGCGTAAAGAAGTACCAGTAGTGGACCGAAAGCTGACCGGTCACATAAAAGCGCTGCAACACGAGGGCGACGAGCACGGCGACGGCAACAAGCGAGATGGCGGTGCCGATGCGAATCTTGGCGCGCATCTTGGGGCCGGGAGCCTCGTAGAGCGCATCGCGCATGGTAAGCGCAGGGGAGGAGTGCTTGCTCATCGGAGGATCCTCACCTTCTTATCGATGTAGTTGCCAATGTGGCTCACCACAAAGGCCGTGCCCAGGTAGCCGAGCGCCGAGATAAAGAACGCGGCGACGCCGCCGAGCGAGCGCGTGTTGATGTAGCTCACCACGCCGGTGAGCTCCTGCGGTTTAAGCGGCACCTGGCTGCCGAGCGCGGTGGTGAGCATGACGGCGATAAAGAGGTTCGTCATGGGCAGCACGCTCGAGCGCAGCGCCTGCGGAATCACGATCTTGGCGAGGATACGGCTGAAGCTCATGCCCAGCGAGCGGGCGGCTTCCACCTGGCCGACGCCGACGGTGTTGATGCCGCTCATAAAGTTCTCGGAGCCAAAGGCCGAGCCCAAAAGGACCGTGGCGACGATAACGCAGGTGCGGTAGGGCAGAACGACCTTAAGCGGCGGCAGCGCATAGACGACGATGATGAGCAGCGCGATGCCGGGGAGGTTACGGAAGACCTGAACATACAGGTCGCCAAAGACGCGCAGCGGCTTGAGCGGCGACACGCGCATCACGGTGACGGCGACGGCCAACACCATGGCGATGGCAAACGACTCAAGCGTCATGCCCCAGGTTGCTAGCAGCGCGTCAATATAGTTCTGGCCATAGAGCGACCAGAGCTCGGAGAGACTCATGCGGACCTCCCGCCGATAAGGAAAGGGGCTCCCGTGTGTACGGAAGCCCCGACAACTC
>RPYR01000045.1 GCA_008671285.1 Collinsella aerofaciens
AGTCTTGAGCGCGCGCACGTGACGCGCGACCTAACGATCAGTGAGCGCAGTGATCTCCATAACGACGACAAGGAGCGTATCTGCGCCCGCGCCGCGGCGCTCGTGGAGCCCGAGAGCTTTGTGTACATCGATTCGGGTTCGACAACGCTCAGACTCATCGAGCATCTTCCGCATCTCGAATCGGTCACCTATGTGACTGATTCCGTGCTCCATGCTCAGCATCTCGCTGTGCGCGGCATGCGCACCGTGGTGCTGGGCGGCGAGCTTAAACCCGAGACCGAGGCGCTCGTTGGCCCCGATGCTCTGGCAACCCTAGACCGCTACAACTTTAACTGCGGCTTTTGGGGTTCTAACGGCATTGCCGCCGAGCAGGGCTTTACGACGCCCGATATCGAGGAAGCGCAGGTCAAGCGTATCTCGATGCGCCATACAGCCAAACGCTTCGTAATCTCGGACGCCAGTAAGTTTGGCATGGTGGCTCCCGTAAAATTCGCGGACTTCCGCGACGCAACGATTATTACCGCAGGCGATGTCCCCGCCAAGTACCGGGCAATGGACAACATCATCACGGTCTAACAGCAGGGGACGGGCTAAGGCCAAAACCACCGCGAGGGGGCAGGAACCTTTGTGGTGGTTTTGACGTTTGTCCAGATAAAACCTGCCAAAATAAACCTGTCCTTTTCGGCGAGTTTTAGGGCTCCCAGGGGCAGGGGGCTTCGATGTGGATGTGCTCGCCGGTTACGGGATGCGTAAAGGACACGCTGTGGGCGTGGAGCATCAGGCCACAGGGGCGCGGCGTTCCGTACAGGTCGTCGCCAACCAGGGGATGACGCTCGCTCGCCAGATGCACGCGGATTTGGTGCTTGCGGCCGGTGAGCAACTCGACATCGATATACGAGCGCGTGGGCAGGCCACGGCGACTCTTAAGACGCTTGAGTACCTTGACGCGCGTCTGAGAGGGCTTTCCGCTGGCGCCGACACGCATCTTGCGGCTATCGTGGCGATCGCGGGCGATGGGCTTGTCGATGAGCTTTTCGTTCCAGTCGATCTTGCCCTCGGCGAGCGCCAGATAGTGCTTTTCGAACGCGTGGTCGATGACCATCTGGTCAAAAGCGGGCTGCGTCTGTTTGTCGAGCGAAAACAGCACCACGCCGGTGGTGTTGCGGTCCAGACGGTTGAGCGGCTGCATGTCAGTCGCGGCAAAGCCGTCGCCCATGGCCAGCAGCAGGTCGCTGGCGTAGTCGGTAAGCGTGCGCTCGCCGGTGCCGTCGCCGTGGACGATCATGCCGGCGGGCTTGTCGATGGCCATGAGCCAAGCGTCGCAGTAGAGGACTTGAGGTTCTTCGTTCACGTGTAAGCCTTTCGGTTAGCTGATTCCCACAAACATGCAACCCGAGGTCGCCCCGCGTAGGCGGGCGGCGGGCTTGCGGCCGGCTTGAGCCGCCTCGACGGCGCGACGGACGCGAGCGACGGCACGGCCAATCTCATCGGCCTCGAGCAGGGTTCCGTCAACCATGAGACGACGCACGCCGGCATTGAGCAGCTGAGGAACCTGCGGTGTGAGGTCGATGGGGTAGGCGTCGTACAAGCGAGAGCGGCCGTGGATGTCGGTGCGGACGGGCATGACCTTTCCGTCGATATTCTTGAGCGAGAGCTTGCGGGCACGCAGGCGGCAGTTGACACAATCGTGGATGCAGCCGTTGGCAACCTGCAGAATGCAATGCTCGCTTGTCATGACGCGCGGGCGGCCAAAGACGGTGATGCCCAGAGCCGCGGGCGCGGCGGCTCCGAGCGAGACAATCTCGTCGAGTGTGATCTCGGGCGAGAGCCAAAACGCACCGGCTCCGCGCCCGGCAAGCGCCTCCATGCAGGGCGTGTTGTGCACCGGCAGGCAAGAGCGAATCTCGGCCGTGGCGCCGGCATGCGCGGCTACGGCGAGCTCGGAGATATTGCCGACGGCGACGGTGGCTCCGGCATTGATCCAGGGATCGACGCGTACGTGGTCAACGGCGCGGCAGACCTCGTCGAGTACGGGTACGATGCCCTGCTCAAATGCATCGGCGGGGGAGACACCGGCGGCCTCGAGCGCATCGGTGGTCATATAGATGCGCGTGGCGCCCTCGGCACGAGCTGCCTCGGCGGCTTCGAGCGTGTTGACGGTGGCGCAGATCTGCGGCTCGTCGCGGTAGTGCTCGGGCATGGGGCGGGAATCACTGGTTACAATCGCCGGCAGCTCGAGCGTTTTCGCGCGCTCCTCGTACGGTGCCAGAATGGCCTCTTCCAGCGCCTTACAAGCGGCGGCACGCACTTTATGCACGGCGGAGAAGCCCATACCGCAGCCCTCATCGAGCGCCACATCAAAGCTCGCGGCCTCAAAGGGCGAGGAGCCCATGCGGCCCACATGCTCAACCAGATCGGATGCCTCGACGGCGCGGGTCTTGGCAGCCTCGACGGTAAAGCCCGTGGCCGTGGCCGTAAGCGAAGGATCGTCGCAACAGGTGAGCGTAACGGCAAACGGCTCGCCCAGACGCGCCACAACGGACACGTCTACGGCGCGGCGGCGCAGCACATCGCGCTTGAGCGCGGCGCCGGCGGCGTCAATGGCGCACTGGCTTCGAATCACGCGCACGCGGCAGCCCTCGGGCATGCTGCGGGGCACGCGACATTCGATGATGTCACCGGCGGCGGCATCATCGGCGGCAATGGTGGTCAGGAACTGGTCAAACTCGTTATCGTGGCGAAGCTCCAGCAGGTCGCCCTTGCCCACGGGCTCAAACAACTCAATGCGGGCGATGGCGGCGCGCCGACGGCGGTCGTCGGGCTTGAGGCCGCGCACATCGCGGTTGGCCGGGCGGCTGCCCAGCACCGTGCCCACGATCTGGCCGCGGTTGTTGGAGCGCTCGTAGCTCATCATCTCGTCACCCGAGGTACCGTCTTGGTAGGCGTGCGTAAAGTCGCGGTTGAAGCAGCGCTTGAGCTGTCGCTGGCGGGCCGCATCCTCATCCTTAGAGGTCGAAACATCGGCCAGCATGTCATCAATCTGGTGACGATACACGTCGACGATGGAATACACGTAATCGGGGGCCTTCATGCGGCCCTCGAGCTTGAGCGATGCGGCGCCGGCGTCATACAGACGGCGAACAAGCTGCGAAGTGTTGGTGTCGCGCGGGCACAGCGCGCGCTCGCGACCGGCAGGGGAGAGCGAGCGGCCGTTCTCGTCGATCACCTCGTAAGGCAGGCGACAGGGCTGAGCGCACATGCCGCGGTTGGCCGAGCGGCCCGCCATGGCAAAGCTCGACAGCAGGCATAGACCCGAGTAGCAAAAGCAGATGGCACCGGGGCTAACGACCTCCAGGTCCACATCGGGCGCGGCGTTGTGAATGGCGGCGATCTCGTCG
>RPYR01000168.1 GCA_008671285.1 Collinsella aerofaciens
AGCGATGCCGAGTATTCGGTGCGTGAGGCGCTGCGCCGTGGTGATGATATGCAGGTACTTTCGATTTGGCGCGATGCCGTGGCCCACAAACCGCAGGAACACGCGATAATTGAGGGCACGCAACGATTTATGTCCCAAATCGGAGGATGATC
Source organism: Collinsella aerofaciens (assembly GCA_008671285.1). The sequence goes on from RPYR01000168.1 coordinate 153, forward strand.
ATATGGCCAAGAGCAGGTACGCCGATGCCACCAAGGCCGCTCGCAGGGCCGCGATGTCTGCCCACAAAGCCACGGCTACTGACAGCAACGCCGACGCATCCGCACGGCCGACTGCCAGTGCTGCCACCGAGCCCACCCGTGATGCCCGCCGCGACGAGCTGACACACGTGGACGCCAAGGGCGAGGTTCGCATGGTCGACGTGTCCGACAAGGCCGAGACGCACCGCATCGCCATCGCCGAGGGCACCATCCTCATGCACCCCGAGACGCAGGCCATGGTGCTGCAGGATCGTGCCAAAAAGGGCGATGTGCTTGCCTGCGCGCGCGTGGCGGGCATCATGGCCATCAAACGCACGAGCGACATCATCCCCATGTGCCATCCGCTGCTCATTACCAAGAGCAAGTGCGACATTGCGCCCATCGCTCCGGCGGGGACGCCGGCCGAGGACGTGCCCGAGGGCTGGGCGCCGGCGCGCGCGGACGGGCAGGTTGGCTTTCACGTACTGGTTACGGCCGGCGTGACGGGCAAGACGGGTATTGAGATGGAGGCGTTGACCGGCGCGAGTGCTGCGTGTCTGACCATCTATGACATGTGCAAGGCGGTCGATCGCGGCATGGAGATCGTCGACGTGCGCCTGCTGCACAAGGAGGGCGGCCGCTCGGGCGTGTGGGATCGTGCAGAGCGCCAGGCCGTTGCTGTTGAGGCCGTGGCCGCTGACGGTGCCGCGCCCGCGAGCGCACCCGTTGCCGTCGCACCCGCGGCTCCGGTACCGGCCGTCCCCGCGATCGCGTTTATCGGCTACCAAAACTCGGGCAAGACCACGCTCGTCGAGAAGGTTATCGCCGAGCTCACCCGCCGCGGCCTGCGCGTGGGTTCGCTTAAGCATCATGGGCATCACGGCTTTGATATCGATGCACCCGCTAAGGACACCTGGCGCCATCACCAGGCCGGATCCAAGCATGTGGGGCTCATCTGCGCCACGCGCTGGGCGGAGTACGCCGACACGCGCGAGGAGGACGAGATGCCCGCGCGAGAGCTGCTGTCGCGTTACAACGATGTCGACGTGGTGATCATCGAGGGCTACAAGACCGAGGGCTTCGACAACATTGTCGTCGCGCGCTCCGGTGTCGACCGTCTGCGCGGTAAGAGCTCGCTCGACCTGGTCGACGGTCACACGCTGGCCCTTGCCTGTAACGAGGCCCTAGCGCGTCAGGCCTTCGACGCCGGCCTTGCGACCCGAGCCATCAACATCAACGACGCCCGAGCCATCTGCGATCTTATCCAAGACCACCTGGCCTAAAACCTGCCAAAAAGGGACAGGTTTATTTTGGCAGGTTTTATCTGGGCAAACGTCATTTCCACCACAAAGGGGCCAGGCTCCTTTGTGGTGGTTTTTGCTTTGGTAGATGTGTGGGACATGCCTTAAAATCTACCAAGTAGTTCATGACGGGCGAAAACGGAGAGAAGGGTCCTGATGCGTCCTTAATGTTTCATGCGGATAGATTGATTTGACAGACGGTGGCGAATGCCCACCGTCCGTATTCGTATGAAACAAGGAGTCTCCATGCTCGCCTCTCTTTTCTCAAAGCCTCAGTCATCGCTGTCCGTGCAGGCCAAGCGCCTGGTGGCGATGCGCTTTCTCATCTACACCGGTTTTCAGACCAGCTACTTTATCGGCGTCATCGGAACGCTCACCTATGCAGACGATGCCTCGCTCGTGGCGACATCGCTGGCCGTCCTTTTTATGAACGTATTCGTGATCTTGGGATCCTTTGCGGGTGGCGCGGCGCTCGACGCCTGGGGCCCGCGCCGTCATTTCTTGCTGAGCATCGTGGGCACGCTGGCAACCGGCGCGGCGATCCTCGTTTTTGGCAGCGCGACCGGCATCGTCCTGCTCGGCGCGGTGCTCCTGGGCTTTGTGATGGGGTTCGCCCAGCCCATCGCCACATCCTATCCGGCTTACCTCACCGACGATCCTGCCGAGCTCAAAGACATCAACTCCGCCATCGCCATGTTTTCAAACGTGAGCATCATCGTCGGACCCACGCTGGGCGGCTTTGTCGCGGCGGCTGCATCGTCACGCGCGGTGTTCGTGCTCATGATGCTCTTTACCGCACTGGCGCTCGTCGCCGGTTGGGGCTTTAGGCCGCAGACCAGCCATGCCGCCGGGCATACGGATGCCGATTTGGCAGAGGAAGGGGAGCGTGCGGGACAAAGCTCTAACTCCGGCACGTCCGCCCGCGTCACCTTCGTGACCAGCATCAAGACAGTCTTTACCAACAGCGTCCTCACCCTGCTGTTCTGCATCATATTTCTTTCGAACTTTGGCTATGGCGCCTTTGACCCGCTGGAGTCGTTCTTCTACCGCGATGTTCTGCGCGTCGGTGTCGAATGGATGGGCTGGCTCTCGTCGGCCAGCGGTGTGGGCGCGGTGCTGGGTGCCGTGCTCGCGCTCCGCTTGCCGCCGCACTTGGTCAACCTTAAAACCCTGCTCGTGGCACTTATGTCCGTGGGTCTGGGAAGCCTGCTCTATGTGGGGACGCCGTACGTGGGCGTGGCTCTTGTCGGCCAGGTTGCACTGGGCATAGCTTGGGGCATCGTCAACCCGCTCCACAACACGATCGTGCAAACGAAGGCTCCGCTCGAGCAGCTCGGTCGCGTCAACTCGGTCATGGGCTTTGGCAACATGTTCGCCGGCGTAGCCCCGCTGGCGATTGCCCCGTGGCTGGCGGCGACGTTTGGCGTGCAGCAGACGCTCGTTGGTGCGGGCATGGTCGTGACGGCGGTTCCCGCGGCGCTGCTGTTGTTTGGCCGCCGGCACTTGGATCGTGCCACAAAGCAGTAAAATCCATCACAACATTCGATGAAAATCGCGATTTTGCCGAAAAACGTCGAATGTTGTGATGCTTTGCGCCCCGGGCCAGGTCACCCTTCGGGTCCGGCCACCACAAGGGGGGCAGGCACCTTTGTGGCGATCGGGTCCCAACGGTCTGTGCCTTGGTATACCATGTACGCCGTTCACGAATATACCCCACATCGCCGCACAACCCAGAAAGGCCCCCATGGACACCACCTTCAGCCATATCAAAGCCGTGTTCTGCGATATCGACGGCACGCTGCTCACGAGCCAGCACACGGTGTCCCCGCGCACCGTGGCGGCGATCCGCGCCCTGCGCGAGCGCGGCGTGCTCTTTGGCCTGTGCACCGGGCGCGACGCCCACGCGACCGAGGCCATGTACGAGCTCTGGGGCATCGAAGGCCTGGTAGACGGGATGGTGGGCTGCGGTGGCGCCGAGGTCATCGACCGCGCGCACGACATCAACGAGCTGAGCTATCCGCTGCCGGGCGAGACCATCGCGCGCATCTGCAAGCACATGGCGGACCTTCCGGCAACGCCCGTCTGCCCCCGAGACGGCGTGTTCTACGTGCCCGAGAGCAACGCGTGCGTCGAGCACCTGTCGCGCGTCGACGGCGTGCCCTACCAGGTGGTCGATTTTGCCGAGTTTTTGCGCGAGCCGCAGCCCAAGGTGATGTTTACCATGGCGCCCGA
>RPYR01000047.1 GCA_008671285.1 Collinsella aerofaciens
GTGATACGGCACAAACGGGTACAGGAACTCGATGTTCTGCTCGCGGATCTCGTCGATGTTGAGCGCCAGCGCCGTGGGGTAGCTCATGACGATGGGGCAGTTATAGCAGTTGCCAGCCGTCGGATCCTCCTTGCGCTCCCAGCGCACGCACGGCATCCAGATAAAGTCGACGTCGCGGTCGATGAGGTTCATCACGTGGCCGTGGCTCATCTTGGCCGGATAGCACACGCTCTCGGACGGCATGGACTCGATGCCCGCCTGGTAGGTCTTCTTGCTCGACTGGTCGGACAGCTGCACGCTAAAGCCCAGGCGCGTAAAGAACGCGTGCCAGAAGGGGTAATTCTCGTACATGTTGAGCGCACGGGGGATGCCGACGGTGCCGCGCGGGGCCTCGTCGGGGCTCAGCACCTCGCGGTTAAAGAGCAGCTCGTTTTTCTTTTTGAAGAGGTTGGGGGCCTCGGTCTTCTGCTTTTTGTGGCCGGCACCCTTCTCGCAGCGGTTGCCGGTGATAAAGCGCCTGCCGCCGCCAAAGTCGTTGAAGGTGAGCTGGCAGTTGTTAGAGCAACGGCCGCAGCGGACATGCTTTTGCGTCACGGTGAGGTGCGCGATGTCCTCAGCCGAAAGGATGGTCGAGGTGCCGTCGGCGCCGGCGCGATCGCGGGCGAGCAGGGCCGCACCGTAGGCGCCCATGCAGCCGGCGATGTCGGGACGCACGGCATGAACGCCGGTGAGCTGCTCAAACGCGCGCAGCGTGGCATCGGACATAAAGGTGCCGCCCTGGACGATTACCTGGCTGCCGATCTCCTTGGGATCGCGCAGCTTAATGACCTTGAACAGGGCATTCTTGATGACGGAATAGGACAGGCCGGCCGCGATGTCGCCCACCGTGGCGCCTTCCTTTTGCGCCTGCTTGACACGCGAGTTCATAAAGACCGTGCAGCGGCTGCCCAGGTCGACGGGGGCCTTGGCATGGATGGCGGCATCGGCGAACGCGCGCACGTCCATGTTCATAGAGACGGCGAAGCTCTCGATAAAGCTACCGCAGCCCGACGAACAGGCCTCGTTGAGCATGATGTGCTCGATAACGCCGTCCTTGACGCGCAGGCACTTCATGTCCTGGCCGCCGATGTCCAGAATGAACTCGACGCCGGGCAGGAATGCTTTGGCGCCGCGCAGGTGCGCAACGGTCTCGATCTCGCCGGAATCGGCTTTGAGGGCCTCGATGAGCAGCGCCTCGCCGTAGCCCGTGGTGGTCACGTGGCCGATGGTGCAGCCGGCGGGGATGTGGTTGTAGAAATCGGCCATGATGACCTTGGCCGTGCCCAGGATGTCGCCGTTGTTGTTGCCGTACCAGGTGTGCAACAGCTGGCCGTCCTCGCCCACGAGCGCGGCTTTCATGGTGGTGGAGCCGGCGTCGATGCCAATGAACACGCGGCCGGTGTAGCCGTCGAGCTTGCCCTTGGGGACGACTTCCTGGTCGTGGCGGGTTTTGAACTCGGCGAAGTCCTCGTCGGTGGCAAAGAGCGGATCCAGGCGCTCGACCTCGGCACCCTGTGTGTCGCCCAGGGCATCGATGGCCTCGATGAGCTGCGGGAACGTGCTGAGCTTATTGGACTCGTGCGCCATGGCGGCGCCGCTCGCCACAAACAGGTGGGCGTTTTGGGGCACGATACGGTGCTCCTCGTCCAGGTTGAGCGTGAGATAGAAGCGGTGGCGCAGCTCGGAGAGGTACTGCAGCGGGCCGCCCAGGAAGGCGACGTTGCCACGGATGGGACGGCCGCACGCCAGACCCGAGATGGTCTGGGTCACGACAGCCTGGAAGATGGAGGCGGCCACGTCCTCGGGGCGAGCGCCCTCGTTGAGCAGCGGCTGCACGTCAGTCTTGGCAAAGACGCCGCAGCGGCTGGCAATGGGATAGATGGTGGTGGCGTTGGCCGCGAGTTCGTTAAGGCCGCTGGCGTCAGTGTGCAGCAGAGTGGCCATCTGGGCGATGAACGCGCCCGTGCCGCCGGCGCAGGTGCCGTTCATGCGCTGCTCAATGCCATTATCGAAGTAGATGATCTTGGCGTCCTCGCCGCCCAGCTCGATGGCGACATCGGTGGCCGGGATGAGGGTCTCGACGGCACGCTTGCTGGCGATGACCTCCTGAACAAACTCCAAATCGAGCCACTGGGACAGCAGCAGGCCGCCCGAGCCGGTGATGGCACAGGTCATCTGGGCTGTCGACAGCACGGTCGCAGCGCCCTCGAACAGGTCGCGGGCACAAGCGCGGACGTCGGTGTGGTGGCGCTGGTACTTGGCGTAGACGATCTGGTTGTCGTCGTTGAGCACGGCGAGCTTAACGGTGGTGGAGCCCACGTCGATGCCCAGGTGCAGGTTGCCGCGGGCGGCCTCGGGGTTGAAGATCGCGCCTTCGGGGGCCTGGGCGGCGGCTACGGGCTCAGCGGCGGTGGCGGGCTCGCTGACGACGGACGTCTCCCCTGCCACGTTCTTGGCATCGGCAACTGCCTCGGCAACTTTCTCGGCAGCCGCGGTCGCGGCCTTCTGCGCGGCGTCCACCACGGCGGGCGCGGCCTCGCGTGCGGCAGCGACCACACGGTCTTTAATGCCCTCGACGAGTTTGCTCATTGTCTCTCCTCTTAGTTGTTGGACTCGACGGTTGCGGTGGTGTCGACCGCGTCCTCGAGCTGCAGGTTCAATAGCTTCATGCCGTATTCCGGCACGTTGATATCGATGGGTTGGCCATACAGGTCGCCGGGGCGCACAAAGGCGATAACCGTCATAATGCGCGCCATGGTCTCGGGCGATTCAGAAAGGTCACGCTCAAACCAACGCTGGATCATGCCGACCTCGGCACTCACGACATAGGTGACGTAGTAGTCAAAGAAGGTGCCCAGCGCCAAGCCCAAAATGCCCGTCTGTGCGCGCGGCACCACGGCCTCGCGTGCGGTATCGATGATCTTTTTAATAAAGGCGGGGTCGCCGCCCGGGCCCAGCAGCGATCCGATTAAATCGCGGTTGGCCGCAAGGTAGCGCAGCAACTCAACCGAACCGGGTGCCGGCTCGAGCTCATCGATGTTGTGATAGAGATCGGGCAGCTGAGCTGCGGTGATGAGCTCAATGCGCTCACGGATCTCGGCCAGCAAGCCGTCCTCGATTTGATTGATAAAGTCGGGGATATCGCGGTAATGCGAATAGAACGTGCGACGCGTAAGGCCAGCGCGCTCGGTGAGCGACGCGACATTAATGCGCGAAAGGTCGCCGCTTTCGGCAAGCTCGCTAGCAAGTGCCTGGCGAAGGGCACGCTGCGAGCGAAGGGACCGGCGATCGCATTTCTCGAGCTGGGACAAGCGTCCTCCTTGTTACTCAGCCTGTGCGCTATTGCACAGTGCGAGTATTATTGCACACCGTGTGCATCAACACGTAAAGGCAATATTTGGGATGTGACGAAGGGGCAATCCTTTTGTCGCATTATTCGATGATGGTGCAGGAGTTCTGCTTATGCATGGTGGCGAGCATGTGTTTGGGGACGGCGTGAACCATGCAACTGCCGATGGTCGCACTAGCGGCGGCCTTAGCTGCATCGCTTGCGTTTTTGGTCGCGTAGCTGTGGCGGAAGCGCTTGAGCATGGCAATGTCGTTGCCGCCGTCGCCGTAAACCGCGACCTCGTCCTCGGCAATACCGTAGTAGCCCGCCAGCCAGGCCACGCTCTCGCCCTTGTTGCACGCCACGTCCGTGATCTCAAACATCACCGGATCGAACGGTGCGTTGACCACGCGGTCCGATCGCTCGGCCAGATATGCCTTAAGGTCGCGCTCCAGCTCGGACGAGATCACGCGACAGTTAATCTTGCACACGTCATGGCGCAGGATGTCACCGATCGACTGATCGAAATATTGCTCCTCGTGATACCCCCCACGTGCACGCATGCCGCGCATCACGATGCGCTTGATAGGACTGTCCTTTTTAAAGCCCGCCTGGTGCATCTCGAACGAACCGCTCGAGAACATGCCATCGGGCGTGGAGCAATCAAAGCAAATGTCCGGGAACGCCTTGAGCAGCTCCTCGGTAATCTGCGGATCGATGGTCCAGGTCTTGAGCACCTCGCCATGGCTGTCGCGCACGATGGACCCGTTGGAGCAGCAGGCGTCAAGCGCCAGGCCCGTAAAGCCATGCTCGCCGATCGGCAGCGTCGAGCGTCCGGTCGCGGGAACCACATGCAAGCCAGCCTCGGTCAGCTCGCGAATGGCACGGCGGATGGTCCCATCCGCCTCATGCAGGGCGTTCAGCAGCGTTCCGTCTAAGTCACTCGCAAACATCTTGATCATGGGCATGCCTCTCCTTCGTCTGCACGATATTGTAGACGAGAACGGGCGCGCCCCAAGAGAGGCACGCCCGTCAGGCGAAAGATTGTCCTACACCGCAGAGGGGCCATGTTCGCCGGTGCGGATGCGGATAACCTCCTCGACCGGCTCGACCCAAATCTTGCCGTCTCCAACGGCACCGCAATCTTGGAAACGGCGCGGCAACGGGCGCGAAACCAACGGGAAATACGCGAGCAAGGAAGCCGCGAGCGCGCCCGTCCCGGCTAGCGCCGGAACAGCTCGCGGGCTCGGTCGCGGAGGTCGGTAGCTCGGATGACGCCCTCGTAGCGGTTGATACGCAAGCGCGGGAAGGCATTGAAGAAGCGCAGGTCGCGGCGGCTGAGTGACACGCTCGGCACCGGACGGCTTATGCCCTTGCCGGCAAGGCGACGACTGAGCGACGGACGCGGCATGCTCGGCGCGGCATCGGCCACGCGGCGGGCAGCAAGTGCCAGGCCATGAGCGCCGTCCGAGATAAACGTCGGCATCGAAGCCTTCTCACGCAGGGCATCGAGCGTTGCATCGCCCAGCTCGGCCAGCCACGCGTTAACGGCACGGCTGCGGATATGCGTCTGCGCCACCGAGTCGATCGCCGAATCGGGAATACGTTCGAGCATGGAGTCAGACGCGTCGGCAAGCGACTCGTTGATGCGGTCGGCAAGGTCGGCGCGCACACGCTCCAGCTGATCGGACAGGCGGCGCCAACTGGCCAAAGAGCATGCCGCGGCGACCATCATCGCGACCGCAACGATAAAGGCGGACAGCCGCACAATCAGCACCGGCAGATGGCCAAGCAGCCCCAGCAATGCCGGCTCCACTACGCGACAAATGCACAACGCACCCAAGCCAAACGCGCAGGCCCAGTACAGACAGATGCGTCCATGCAAATTAAACGGCAGGTGCGAGTAATCCCAAAAGCGCGCGCCTGTTGTTTTTTCCAATAGAAAGCCCACACTGTACTCGATTACGCTGCAGACAAGCGCCGCGGCGACGAACTGGCTCGAGGCATCCGGAATCCCGCGCAGCAAAAGCCAGCAGGCTATGCCGCCCACACCATAGATAGGACAACAAGGCCCCAGCAAAAATCCGCTGTTGGCGAAGCGTCCTTGGTTGAGCATGGCGCATACTGTCGACTCCCAAGCCCAGCCGCAAAACCCGTAAAAGGCAAACGAGAGTACCAGTGCCGAGAGCGGGCAAGCGGCAAGCGTCGCGCCGCCAAACGCCATATCAATCGCGGTTTCCACCGTCTACCCTCTCCTCTTTTCGCTCGATGCTTTACTCACACCATCGTCCGCCTCGTCCTTGCGCGGCAGGCGGCCGGCGACCGTCTCGCGCAGCGCGCACCATTTGTCTGCCAGACACACAATCCATGCCTCACGACACGTCGGCGGCACCGGTACCAGCGGAAACATATGTCGCGCGATAATATTCCGTTCGCGCGGCGTCAGCTCAAAATCCTCTTCGGCACGTGCCAGGGCAAAAAATGGATGCCGAAATCCGTGCAGTCGATGGCTCGGATCGGGGTCGTGCCAATCGTAAAGAAAGTAATCGTGCAGCAGGGCTCCGCGCAGCAGCGAGGCACGGTCGACCGAAATGCCAGCACGGCCCAAGCGCTCGGCAAAGGACAGGCTCGCCCGCGCTACCGAAGTCACATGTGCATAGACCGTCACGTCGCCATGCTGGATAAACTCGTGCGTCAGGTCCAAGCGGCCCGCCTGGGCCAGCTGGTGGGCGGCATCGTCGACCTCGTGCGCGATTTTCTCGGCACGAACGGCATCAGACATGCTGCCTCCTTCCAGCGGCTCACGGCGGCAAGCCACGGCCTGCACGCATTGAATAAAATCATCATCGAATCTACCAGTATGGCATCGGACAAAACGTTTTGCCCCGCCAGTTGGCGAATTACCGCGCCGCCGTCACATATCAAACGCCAAAATGTGCGAGACTGTTTTGTGCAATTGTGCCGGCCGAGGGAGCGCCGGCGCTCGATTCGCATGGA
>RPYR01000104.1 GCA_008671285.1 Collinsella aerofaciens
CCCCGGCGTGTCTTCTCGAGGCGACTCGTACCGCGTGCGTCTGGTACAACGTGACGATGACGCGACGGCATTCGAGGCCGAATATCTGTCGCACCGTGAGGCTGCGGCTGAAGACCTGATGCTCGCTTGTCGCATGACGCGTGGTGTTGCGTCCGACCTGTTGGTTCGTGCAGCTTGCGTCATCCCAGCGGGCGAGCTGGCAGCTGCTTGCGATCGCGCGCTCGAATTGGGTCTTGCCATCTGGGTGCCCGATGGCGTCGAGGGATATGCGGGGCGCATCGCCTCGAAAGACGTTATCGCAGGTCGCGCCTGTGCCCGTTTAGCGCCCACCCACTTGGGCTGGCTCGATGGAAATGTTCTGTTCGAGCTGTTTTGGGATCTAGCTTAGGCCGCTCGGGTAGAATTACCAGAATATATACGCTGCTGTGAGCAGGAGGTTGCCGCGCATGGCGACGATGAACGAAAAAGATTACTACGAGATTTTGGGTGTCTCCAAGGACGCCACCTCGCGTGATATTCAAAAGGCCTTCCAGCAAAAGGCTCGCAAGCTCCATCCGGACGTTAACAAAGAGCCGGATGCCGAGGAAAAGTTTAAAGAGGTTTCCGAGGCCTACGCCGTGCTTTCGGATGAGCAAAAACGTGCGCGCTACGACGCCATGCGTTCTGGCAATCCCTTTGCCGGTGCTCCTACGGCTTCGCCCTATGGTGGCGGCTACGCCGGCAGCACGGATTATGGCAATCCTTTTGAGGGCGGCTTCCCCTTTGGTGGCGCTTGGGGACAGCAACGTCGTGGGCAGGCTGCCTACAATCCCGAGAACGGCGCCAACGTGGTCGTCGATATCAAACTCGACGCCAAGGAGGCCAAGGGCGGTGCCCGCAAGACCGTCCGCTACACGCGCTTCGACACCTGTAACAACTGCGGCGGCTCGGGCTCCGTTTCGTCTGAGCATGCCCATACCTGCCCGAGCTGCGGCGGCCGCGGCCACATCGACGTCGACCTGTCCTTCCTGTTTGGTGCGGGCACGTTTCAGTCGGTCTGCCCCGAGTGCGGCGGTTCCGGTAAGGTCGTGGCCGACCCCTGCCCCGATTGCGGTGGCAGCGGTCGTACTCGCGTAACCTCCGAGCAGACAATTGAGTTTCCTGCCGGCACGCACGATGGCGACGAGGTCCGCATTGGCGGCATGGGTCATGCTGGCACCAACGGCGCCGCGGGCGGCGATCTGGTCGGCCGCGCCCATGTTGAGGCCGAGCGCCTGGAAGGCAAAGCCCGTACCGGTTTTTACCTGATGGGCATCGTGGCGCCGTTTTTGGTGCTGTCGGCCATCTCGGGCGTGTTCTCGGCCTTTGCCGTGATGTGCTTTATTCCGTTTACCATGGGCCTGTTCATGGTGCTTTCGGACGGTGTGCTTCATCGCAGCCTGCTGTGGTGGAAGCGTGGTGCGATGCAGTTTGCCAACGGTTTTGCCAACGGCTTCATGTTCGCGCTCGTGTCGGTTTGGTTCGCGAGTTGCTCGCAACGGGCCATGCTTTCGCCGTATCAAATGCAATAACATCAAACCCTCTGTTTGCGGTCGGCCCAGCTTGGGTATAGGACGCACTGTGACAATAATGATAGTCGGAAGGATTCGGTCGTGTCGGAAAATAGGGATTACTACGAGGTACTTGGCGTCGACAAGGATGCCGACGCGCGGACGATTAAGCGCGCGTTTCTAAAGAAGGCCCGTACCGTACATCCGGATGTTTCGGACGACCCCGAGGCCGAGGCCAAGTTCAAGGAGCTCAACGAGGCCTATTCCGTTCTTTCCGATGAGCAGAAGCGTGCTAACTACGACCGTTACGGCACCGCCGACGGCCCTGGTGGTTCGGGTTACGTCGATATCAAAGATATCTTTGGCGGCATGGGCATGGACGACTTGTTCTCGTCGTTCTTTGGCGGCGGTGCCGGCGGTGGCGCCCGCAGTCGTTGTGAGCGTCGTCGCGGACGTGACATGGCCATCTCGCTTTCGGTGACGCTCGAGGAGGCGGCGCTCGGCTGCAAAAAGACGATCAGCTATGACCGCCTTGCTCCCTGCGAGGATTGCAACGGTACGGGCAAGGCTGACGGTGCGACCGAAAAACAGTGCAGCCGCTGCCACGGCACGGGCTATGTCACCACGGTCCAGCGCTCTTTTTTGGGCCAGGTCCAGTCCTCTTCGCCTTGCCCCGACTGCCACGGCGAGGGCACGGTCATCGATCATCCCTGTGAGACCTGTGACGGCCAGGGCCGCACGCCTTCGCACGAAAAGATCGACATCGATATTCCCGCCGGCGTTTCGACCGGTCGCCAGCTGCGGGTGAGCGGCTTTGGCGAGGCCGGCCTTCGCGGCGAGCCTTCGGGCGACCTGATTGTCAACGTGCGTGTTGCCGACCATGAGCGCTTTAAGCGCAACGGTGACGACCTGTACCTGGTGAGCGATATCTCGATTGCGCAGGCTGCGCTCGGCTGCGAGATCGAGGTCGAGGGCATTATGCCCGACGAGGTCGTTAAGGTGACTGTTCCCGCCGGCGCCCAGTACGGCGACACCGTGAGCGTCAATAATTACGGCATGCCGCGCATTGGCGGTGGCGGTTCGCGTGGCCGCCTGATCGTGCAGCTGCGCGTGGTCGTTCCCACCAATCTTTCCAATAAGCAACGCGAGCTGCTCCGTGCTTTTGCCGATGAGATGGGCGATGACGTCGCTTCCGGTAAGAAGTCGGTGACCGACCGTATCAAGAGTGCCCTCGACGATATCCTCGATTAAGGAGCCCGCGTGCTCGCACCCCATATTTCCGTCGTTAATCTCGGCTGCCGTGTCAACCGGGTAGAGTCTGACCGTATCACTGCCGATCTTATGCGCCTGGGCTTTGCTATTGTGGAGCCCCAGGATGCCGATCTGATCGTCATTAACACCTGTGCCGTTACGGGCGAGGCCGAGGCCAAGACCCGTAAGGCCGTCCGTCATGCGCTGGCCCATCCAAACGAGCCCTATGTGCTCGTAACCGGCTGCGTCGTCAACCTGCATCCTGAGGAGTTGCTGGAGCTCTCCGATCGCGTGATCGCCGAGCCGTCCAAGATTGACGTCGCCGAGCGTGTCTGCGAGGTGCTGGGTGTCGAATCCGATAGCGTTCCCGCCTGCAGCGATGGCGAGGTAGTCGATGCGCTCGGTCGTTCTCGCCTGGGCGTGAAGATTCAGGACGGCTGCAACCATCGCTGCACCTATTGCATTGTGTGGAAGGCACGCGGCCCCGAGCGCTCCGTGCCCGTTGAGTCCGTGCTCGAGCAAGTTCGCGAGGCCCAGGAGGCCGGCGTGCCCGAGGTGGTGCTGACCGGTGTGAACCTGGGCGCCTACGATGGCAAGAGCGCGACCGACGAGCATGTCGAAATCGATGAGCTGCTCGAGGCCATCATGGAGCGCACGTCTATTCCGCATGTGCGCATTTCCTCGGTCGAGCCCATGGATATCTCTGAGCGCCTGCTTAAGGTTATGGCGCGCTATCCGCAGCGTATCGCCCCGTTTTTGCACCTGCCCGTGCAGTCCGGCTGCACGGCGACCCTGCATCGCATGGGCCGTCCCTATAGCGCCGAGGCCTTTGAGGACACGGTGCGTATGATTCGTGCCATCTTGCCCCAGGCGTCCCTTTCGTGCGATGTCATCGTCGGTTTTCCTGGTGAGACGGACGAGGAGTTCGAGGAATCGGTGGCGCTGTGCCGCCGTGTGGGTTTCTCGCGTATGCACGTGTTCCGCTACAGCAAGCGTCCCGGTACCCTTGCTGCCGACATGCCCGACCAGGTGCCACCCGAGGTTATGGCCGAGCGCAGCCGCCGTATGCGGGCCGCCGCACAGGAGCTCGCTATTGCCGACGCTCGTCGTCGCGTGGGCACGGTCGAGCGTGCCGTGCTCGAGTATGGTGACAACCTGACGCTCGGCTCGTTCCATCATGCCCGTCTTGACGATACCTGTGGACTTACAGCCCCGTGCCTGCTCGATGTTGCTATCATCGGAGTCGATGATTCCGGCTTGGTCCATGCACGCAGGGAGGTTCATGGAAGCCTCGAAGATTAGACTTACCGTTCCCGAGGGGATTGATCCCTCGCGCGTTTTGGGCGCCGGCGACGGCGTCCTTCGTGCGCTGGAGAGCTCAGTTCGCGCCCACGTGGTCGCCCGTGGCGACAGCATCTCCGTGAGCGGCGACCCGAACGAGGTCGAACTCGTGGCGCGCTTTTTCGAGCATGCTTTTCGCGAGGCGGCCGCCGGGCGCACGCTGTCTGCCGACGATGTTTCTCGCTGTCTGGCCGTCTTACGCGACGGTGAGCACGAGGCTACGTCGCTTCGCGATGACGTGCTGCTTTCGTATCGCGGCCGCGTCATTCGCCCCAAGACGCTCGGGCAAAAGCGCTATGTGGATGCCATCCGCTCGCATACCATCACGTTTGGCTTGGGTCCTGCCGGTACCGGTAAGACCTATCTGGCTATGGCGCTCGCCGTTGCCGCGCTCAAGCGTCACGAGGTGGGTCGTCTGATCTTGACGCGTCCGGTTGTCGAGGCGGGGGAGAATCTGGGCTTTTTGCCCGGTACCCTTGAGGAAAAGATCGATCCCTACATGCGTCCGCTCTACGACGCCCTTTTTGACATGATGGATCGCGAGCGAACCGATGAGCTTATGGAGCGCGGCGTGATCGAGATCGCCCCGCTTGCCTACATGCGCGGCCGCACGCTGAGCGATGCTTTCGTGGTACTCGACGAGGCGCAAAATACCACGCCCGAGCAGATGAAGATGTTCCTGACGCGCCTTGGGTTCAACTCCAAGTTCGTGATTACCGGCGACCTGAGCCAGCGCGACCTGGTGGGTCGTCGTGGCGGTCTTGCCGACGTTGAGCAGATTTTGGGCCGTGTCGACGATGTCGCATTTTCTCACCTCGAGCGTGCCGACGTGGTGCGCCATGCCCTGGTGGGTCGTATCGTCGAGGCATACGATACTTATGATGATGTGCGCGAGAAACGCGCACGTGACCGGAAGGAGTCCCGTTGAGTGTATTGATCAGCAACGATGCCGAGCTCGATACGCTGCTCGACGCGCAGGAGGTGGAGCACATCTGCGAGGTTGTGCTTGCCGCCGAGAGCGTTGAGCGTGAAGTCGAGATTTCCCTTTCGTATGTCGACGAGGACGAGATGCACGAGCTCAACCACGAGTGGCGCGGCATCGACCGCACCACCGATGTGCTCTCGTTTGAATGCGACTCGGCCTTTGACGATGACATTCCCGCCGATGAGACGCTCGAGCTCGGCGATATCATCTTGGCCCCGGAGGTCATTGCCCGTCAGGCCCCCGGTTTTGGCAATAGCCCCGCTGACGAGTGCCGTCTGATGCTCGTTCACGGCATGCTGCACCTGCTGGGCTATGACCATATTGATGACGACGAGGCCGAGGTCATGGAGGCCCGCGAGGACGCCATCCTGCGCGATCTGGCGCTCGAGCGCGGCGAGGACCCCAAGCTAGTCCACGTCGGCCCCATCACCAACCACGCCCACGACTAGGAGCCGTCTATGATTCCCGGATCGAACAAGGACCATCCGTCCTTCTTAAAGTCGTTTTCCTACGCCATGGAGGGCTTCGTCACCGCCGTCAAGACCGAGCGCAACATTAAGGTCATGCTCGTGGCGGGCGTGTGCACCGTCATTGCCGGCTGTATCGTGGGCCTCGACATTGCCGAGTGGGCCACGATTATCATCTGTTGTGGCCTGGTGATTCACGGCGAGCTGTGCAACACCGCTATGGAGGCTATCGTCGACCTAGCGACCCAGGAGCTCCATCCGCTGGCCAAGCGTGCGAAGGACATCGCCGCCGCCTCTGTATACATTCTTTCCATCACCGCCGCGATTGTGGGCGTGCTGGTATTTGCCCACGCGCTCGACTTTATTTAGAAAGGGATTTTCATGTCCGACAATATGCAGCCTATCGATGAGATCCTGGACGACGAGACTTTGGACGCGGTGGATACCGAGGGGCTCGAGGATGTCGAGGAGTTCGACCCGTTTGAGGGCATGAGCGATGAGGAGCTCGACGCCCTGTGCGACGAAGACGACAACCTCGCGGGCTTTGGCGACGTTGAGCCTGGTTTCCGCAGCGGCTTCGTGGCCCTAGTCGGACGCCCCAACGCAGGCAAGTCCACGCTGCTTAATGCCTGCTATGGCAAAAAGGTCGCCATCACCTCACCGGTGGCCCAGACGACCCGCCGCCGCATGCGCGCCGTCGTCAACCGTCCCGGCTACCAGTTGGTCTTTGTCGATACCCCGGGTATTCATAAGCCCAAGGACGGTCTGGGATCCGAGCTCAACAAGAGCGCGTTGTTCGAGCTGAACGATGTCGATGTCGTCGCGTTTTTGATTGATGCCACCAAGCCGATCGGCAGGGGAGACGCTTGGGTTGCCGAGCGCGTCAGATGCGCCCGTTGTAAGAAGGTCCTGGTGCTCACCAAGGCCGATGAGGCCGACCCCGCACAGGTCATGGAGCAGCTCAAGGCAGCGCATGAGCTTATGGAATACGATGACGAGATCGTGACCTCGTCGGTGAAGAACTTCAACGTCGATGCCTTTATCGAGACCGTTGCGCACTTTTTGCCCGAGGGTCCGCGTTGGTTCCCCGAGGACATGGGTACCGACGCTTCCGATGAGACGCTCGTTGCCGAGTTTGTGCGCGAGAAGGTCTTGCGCCGAACCCGTGATGAGATTCCACACTCCGTTGGCGTGATCTGCGATGCGCTCGAGCAGACCAAGAAGGTACTGCGCGTGCACGCCACCATTTACGTCGAGCGTGAGGGGCAAAAGGGGATCATCATCGGCAAGGGCGGCGAGATGATCAAGCATATCGGTATCGACGCCCGTCGCGATCTTGAGCGCATCTTTGGCACGCAGGTCTTTTTGGAGCTGGATGTGAAGGTCAAGGCCGGCTGGCGTGACGACGAGGCCCAGATTCGTCGCTTTGGCTACAACGCCGAGGACTAAGGACGCGCGGCGCGCATGACAGGCTCCCGGACATATCGCACCAAGGTGCTCGTCCTCGACAAGACTAAGCTCAAAGAGACCGACCTGATCTTGACGATGCTTGACGAGCGGGGGCGGCAGGTTCGTGCCGTGGCAAAGGGCGCCCGCAAACCCGGCGGACGCCTGGCTGCGCGCTGCGAGCTGTTCTGTACGGTAGATATGCTGCTCGCACATGGACGGTCACTCGACGTGGTTTCCCAGGCCGAGCTTATGGAGGCGCCGCTCGGCGTTGCGCCCGATTACGAGACGACCTGCGCCGCAAGCGCGATCGCCGAGGTCGCGCGCGTGTGTTCGTTCGAGGACGCCGAGGACCCGTTTACCTTTGCCATCACGCAGCGAGCGCTTGCCCTGGTGGGCAGCGGGCTTGACACGGCACATATGGATCTACTTGTGGCGGCATATGTGTTTAAGCTGCTATCGCACGTTGGCTACCGACCCGATTTTTCGGCCTGTGTGCTGTGCGGAGATCCCATGCTGTCGTATTTTTCGCCCCAGGCCGGCGGGCTCATGTGCGGCTCGTGCGCGTCGAGCGTTCCGGGTGCCGAGCTGGTGTCGACCGGTGAGGTCGCATGGCTGCGCGCCCTCATGTCCATGACCTTCGATGCGCTCATGGCCGAGAGGGTCGATCCCCATACCGCAGCCTTTTTGCTGGGGCTTTCGCATGTTTGGGCTGCGACGCACACCGATCAGCGCCTCCGTGCGATGGAATTCATGTTGGGTCGGTGATGATGCGCATGCGCGGGCTGCTTGTGGTAACATACCGACATGTTGGTACCTCGACCTTGGATGCTCGCTCCACCGGCGGCTTCCCAGTCCGAGGCGAATCGAGTCGCTCGCGGGCGACGTAAAACGAAAGGTGAAACA
This sequence comes from Collinsella aerofaciens, assembly GCA_008671285.1. The sequence goes on from RPYR01000104.1 coordinate 7,926, forward strand.
ATGACTGTTTCCAAAGAGCGCAAGGCGGAGCTGACTGCCCAGTTCGGTAACACCCCGGTCGACACCGGTAACCCCAAGGTTCAGGTCGCCATCCTGTCCGAGCGCATCAAGGAGCTGACCGAGCACATGAAGTCCCACCAGAAGGACTTCCACACTCGTCGTGGTCTGCTCATGCTCGTCGGCCGTCGTCGTCGTCTTCTCTCCTACATCAAGAAGAACGACATCGTCGAGTACCGTGAGCTCATCAAGGCTCTGGGCATCCGCGACAACATCCAGTAAGGATTTGTACATGCTAAGAGCGTCCTGCGCAGCGGGGCGCTCTTTTTGTGTAAGGGCGCGAACAATCACGCTCTGAAGCGTGGCGGGGGCAGGGGGCCCGCGTCACATGAGAAGCCCGCAGGCAAGGGGCCTGTGGGGTAAAGGAGAACAATGACACTCGTATCCAAGACCTTTGAGCTGTACGGCAAGACCTACACCTTTGAGTCCGGCGAGCTTGCCAAGCAGGCCACCGGCGCCTGCCTGGTCAAGCAGGGCGACACCACGATGCTCGACACCGTGGTCGTCTCTAAGGAGCGCAAGAACTACGACTTCTTCCCGCTGACCGTCGACTTCAACGAGAAGATGTACGCCGCCGGCCGCATCCCGGGTGGTTACCTCAAGCGTGAGGGCCGTCCCAGCGAGAAGGCCACGCTCACCGCGCGCATGATCGACCGTCCGATTCGCCCGAGCTTCCCGGACGGCTTCCGCAACGAGGTGCACATCGTCGCCACCTCGCTCGTCGCCGACCAG
>RPYR01000228.1 GCA_008671285.1 Collinsella aerofaciens
GCCTTGCACATGCAGGGCCGCGCTCTTACGTTAGCATGGGACTACTTGGATGGCTGTTAGCGGAGGCGATTGGCAATTGATAACTATTTGAATGTAATGCGCGCTCGCCGCGAGCAGATACTCGCGGGTTTCTATGCCGCGCTCGATCGCGCTGGGAGGCCCCGCGATGCCGCGCGTTTGATTGCCGTGTCCAAGACCGTCGGCGTCGATGAAACCATCGCGGCCATCCAGGTGGGGTATCGCCATTTTGCCGAGAACCGCCCGCAGGAGCTCGTTCGCAAGCTTGCGGGCCTCGTAGAGCATCCGGAGCTACCCGAGGTGCGCTTCGATATGATCGGCAACCTGCAGACCAACAAGCTCAATGCGGTTCTGGGCTCGGCCGAGCTGATTCATGCGGCTGGTTCGCTTCATTTGGCGCAGGCGATCTCGAGCCGTGCCATTCGCAAGATCGAAGCTGGCGAGCTCGCCGCCCCCCAGCAGGTGCTGATCGAGGTTAACGTAAGCGGCGAGGAGTCCAAGGGCGGTTTTTCGCCCGATGAGATGCGTGGCGCTGCCGGCGAGCTTGCGGAACTTGAGGGAATTTGTGTGCAGGGCCTTATGACTATGGCCCCTCGGGGGAACAAGGATGTGGCGCGTCGCACCTTTGCCGGGCTGCGAGAGCTGAGGAATGAGCTGGAGGCGGCGCATCCCGATCTGAGGCTGCCCGAGCTTTCTTGCGGCATGAGCGAGGACTTTGAGCCTGCCCTTGAGGAGGGCTCTACGCTCGTTCGCCTGGGCAGGGTAGTATTTAGCCCGGAGTTTGCAGTAAAATAAGGCTCTGAAGTGCGCACTGATTATCGGGGCGCCTGCACTAAACCGCGAGAGGACACAACCATGGGCTTCCTTGACGAGATTAAAAATAAGATGCACCTGGGCGGCCAGCAGGGTTACGACCAGGGTTATGGCCAGGACGACGACTACGGCTACGATGACGGCTATGACGATAGTTATCAGGGCAACGGCTACGGCGGTGCTTCGGGCGAGGGCTTCTACACCCAAGACGAGCCGAGCAACGGCCTGCTTGGTCAGACGCGCCGCGGTGAAGCTGAGTCGGTTGCCGTGTATACGCGCTCCGGTCAGCTGGTCGGCGATGACTCCCGCCATGCCACGACGTATAACCCGCCTTCGCGCTCGCAGGACAGTGTTGCGAGCGGTTATCGTCCTGGTGCCTATGACACGCCGTCGAGCTACGCCGAGAATACCCGCGCCCGTGCCGCCGCTGCACCCGCGCCTGCACCGAGCGATGCCTCGGCCTATGCGAGCAATATCATCAACGCCACGCCGCAGCTGCCGGCCTATGTCCTGCGCCCCGAGAGCTATGACGACGTGGAGACCGTGGTGCGCCGCGTTCGCACCAAGCAGCCTGTCGCACTGATTTTTGTGGGCGTACGCACCGAAGTTGCCAAGCGCGTCTTGGACTTCTCTTACGGCTTTGCCTGCGGTCTGGGTGCCACGGTCAAGGAGGTGGGCGACCGCGTGTTCATGGTGCTGCCCGCCGGTTGCGAGGTCAAAGATTCCGATCTCAAGAAGCTTCGTGCCGACGGCTACCTTAAGTAAAGACAAGACGAGGAGATTCCCATCAACATCTACACTATCGTCCAGCTGGTCAACACGCTGTTCAACTTCTATTCCACGCTCATTGTCGTCTACTGCTTTATGACGTGGATTCCCATGAAGCAGGGTGGTTTGCTTCAGGATATTGCCGCGGTGCTTGATAGCGTGTGCGGTCCGTGGCTCAACCTGTTCCGTCGTTTCATCCCGCCGATGGGCGGTATCGATTTTTCGCCGGTCGTTGCGATTATTGCGTTGCAGTTGGTGCAGAGGCTGGTTCTGCAGCTTCTTATAGGTATACTCGTGTAGAACTGACTTAGTAACTTACGTCGGGCGTGTAGCGCCGAGGCGATGAAAAAGGAGACTTGTTATGGCTATTACCCCTGCAGACATCCAGGCTCAGACTTTCTCTGAGGCCAAGCGTGGCTACGATCCTGCTGAGGTCGACGTCTTCTTGGAGACGCTGTCCTCTGAGGTTGACGCTATGCTCGCTAAGATCGTCGACCTTAAGGGTCGCCTGACTGCTACCGAGCAGCAGCTTGCCGATGCGCAGGCTCAGCTTGCCCAAGCTCAGGATGCCACCGCCCAGGCCGTTCCTGCCGCCCCCGTGGCTGCTCCCGCCCCTGACTTCTCCGCTCAGGAGCGCCAGATTTCCGCTGCCCTGATCGCTGCCCAGCAGACCGCTGAGACCATCGTCAACGATGCCAACGAGAACGCTGAGCGTATCCGCAACGAGGCTGACGCCAAGGCCCGCGAGGTTATCCGCCAGGCTCTGACCGAGAAGCAGGCCGAGCTCGAGGAGATCGATCGTCTCAAGGCTTCCCGTGAGGAGTTCAAGGCAGAGTATCTCAAGCTCATCCAGCACTTCATGGACGATGCCCAGAATTCCTTCCCGGCCGATCTGATGGCCTCCACGCCGGTCGGTTCTGCCGCTTCTCCTGCAGTGACTGTTCCCGCCGAGCCGCTGCCCGTCGCTGACCCGGTTGTCCCCGTGGCCGATCCCTTCGCCCCGATCGACAACTTTGCTGCCGACGACCTGGACTAACATTCGGCCTACAATTTAGTGCCTAGAAAGGACCCGCAGCTTGCGAGTCCTTTTTTATGACTGTGCCGGAGTGCGTAACATAAAAAACCGAGCCCTGCACATAATGGCGCAGAACTCGGCGAACGGGTGAGCGGTCAAGGGTAGGTTTTAAGGCATGTCCCAAAACCTACTTGAGGAGGAAGTCGGAGAGGGGAATGGTACGGGCCTCGCGATGCTCGGGATCGGCGATGTGGTCGGCAGGATATCCACAGACGAGCATGTGATAGGGATAGACGCCCTTGGGCAGATTGAACTGCTCCTGCGCCACCTCAGGCTTAAAATGGCATACCCAGCACGTTCCCAGGCCCTGCTCGGTGGCCTCCATCATCATCTGATCACACACGATTGAGGTGTCGATTTCACTAGAATTCATCTGGTCATACGGGCGCACCCAAGCGTCATCGGTAACGCTGCAAATAAGGAAGACAAGCGGAGCCCCAAAGATAGACCCATCACGAGCAAACCGAGGCTGACAAGCAGCAGCCTTCTCCAGAAGCTCAGGCGTATCCAACACCATCACACGGGTTGGATGGTTATTACAAGCAGAAGGAGCAATACGCCCAGCCTCAACAATGGCATCCACCACAGCTTGCTCAACAGAACGATCCTCAAACTCACGACAAGAATATCGAGACCGAGCCAGATCCAAATACCCCATAACCAAACCCTCCAAAGTCAGCAAATCAATCCAAAGTAAACCAAAGGGTACCCAAAGCCCCATCCACCCAAACGCTCAGCACGGCCCCAAAGTATCCATTTGGGCATAAAAGGCCATATCGACCAAGACCCAATTACATTCAAGCTATCAGCCAAAGTTCCCAATGGCGGTACGTAAGGCGAAGGGCCGGCCACGGTTTACTTTCGAACGACTCTGCAAAGCAGCCGGAGTGAGAAAGCAAACCGTGGCCGGCCCTTCGCCGGTGGGATACGTACAGCTAATTAACTGTTCTTCATGACAATCGAATCCACAACATCGGCCACATTCTCGCAGCAGTCGGCGCAGTACTCCAGGAAGGCGTAGACGTCACGCCAAGCGATGACCTCGAGCGGATCCTTGCCGTTAACGTGCAGGTTGCGCATGGCGTTGATGTAGAGCTCGTCGGCCTCGGACTCGATGGTGTTGATCTGGATGACCAGCTCGCGCAGCGTTTTGGACTTGCGGTAGTTGGGAAGCTCGACCATCAGGTCTTTCATGGCGCGGCAGGCGTCAGTCACCTTGTGGGCGATGACGATGGCGTCGGGATGGATGCTCTGAATGTTGGTGAAGTAGACGCGCTGCACGACGCCCTCAATACGGTCGAGCACGGTGTCGAGCGCGCAGCTCATCAGATCCAGATCCTCGCGCTCGAGCGGGGTGATAAAGGCGGTGAGCAGGGCGTCTTCGAGCTCGTGGTGCTTCTTGTCTGCCGCATGCTCAATCGCATGCATCTTATTGAGCATGTCGTGAATCTGCGCGGAATCGAAGTTCTCAAAAATCTGGGTAAGCAGCTCGGCGGCCTGGACGGCGAGGTCGGCGCAGGCGACGTAGTTGTCAAAGTAGAACGAATCGGGTTTCTTAGCCATGGGTGGGTCCTTTCGAGGCGAAGACGGGTGGGCGAAGTGTTGCGGTCCAGATGGACGTTCGGTTTGACTAGAGGAACATCATGAACAGCTTGGCCATGACAAAGCTGATGAGTCCGCAGGCGGGGAAGGTGAAGAACCAAGTGAACATCATGTCCTTAACGACGCCGAAGTTGATGGCCGAGAGGCGCTTGACGGCACCGACGCCCATGATGGCGCAGGTCTTGATGTGTGTGGAGGACACGGGAATGCCGGTAAGGGTGGCAAGCAGCAGGTTCGCGGCGCCCGCCAGGGCGGCGGAGAAGCCCTGGTACTTTTCGAGCTTGACCATGCTCTGGCCAACGGACTTGATGATGCGCTCGCCGCCCACGCTGGTGCCGATGCCCATGGTGGCCGAGCATAGCAGCATAATCCAGATGGGGATGCCGGCATCGCCGACGCTCGTCTGGCCGCTGGCAAAGGCCACGCCTAAAAAGAGCACGCCGATGAACTTCTGTCCATCCTGCGCGCCGTGCATAAAGCTCATGGCCGCAGCGCTCGCGATCTGAGCGTATTTAAAGAAGACATTGGCACGTCGCCTGTTGGCGGCGGCGAAAAGA
>RPYR01000108.1 GCA_008671285.1 Collinsella aerofaciens
ATCGAAACCCCCGACGATTAGCCCGCTAGCCATCTGGTGATGGGGTATTAAGGGGCCAAATTAAGGAGCGCTAAGTATGGCTGAGAAAACGATTGATTACGCGTCGCCGCTCCTGTCGCGCAACGAGCGCCTGGCAGATCAGCTACGTCAGCGATTTGATGAGACAGGCACCTATGTGATCAATGTGTTGTCGAGCCCTGGCTCGGGCAAGACCACTACGATTCTGGGCACCAACGAGCGCCTGCGCGACAAGGCCGGCTTGCGCTGCGCCGTCATCGAGGGCGACATCGCCTCGGATGTCGATGCCATTACCATGAAGGAAGCCGGCATGCCCGCCATCCAGATCAACACGGGCGGCCTGTGCCACCTTGAGGGCAATATGATCATGGAGGCCGTTGACGCGTTCGACCAGGCCGTTGGGCTCGATAACATCGATGTCATCTTTATCGAAAACGTGGGTAACCTGGTCTGCCCAGTCGACTTTGACCTGGGTGAGAACCTGTCCATCATGATCCTCTCGGTGCCCGAGGGCGACGACAAGCCCATCAAGTACCCGGGCATCTTCCAGCACGCTGGCGCGCAGCTGCTCAACAAGGTCGACGTGGCTCCGGCTTTCGATTTTGACATGGATAGGTATACTAAGACACTCGATGACCTCAATCCGCAGGCGCCGCGGTTTGCCGTGAGCGCGCGCAAGGGCGAGGGCATGGATGCCTGGTGCGATTGGCTCATCGGGCAGATTGAGCAAGCAAGGGCGTAAGTCGGCCGCCATACGGGCGGGCGTAGCCGCAGAGATACGAGATAGGAGCCTCTTTTGAAGCTCATCATCGCCGAGAAAAACGACGCCGCGCGTCAGATTGCCGAGCGTCTGTCCACGGGCAAGCCCAAAAAGGACAAGGTGTACAACACCGCCATCTACCGTTTTGAGTGGAAGGGCGAGGAGTGCGTGACCATCGGCCTTGCCGGTCACATCCTAGCGCCCGATTTTTGCGACAGCGTGCTGTTCGATAAAAAGCTGGGCTGGTATTCGGTCACCGAGGACGGCGAGATGCTGCCGGCCGACATACCCGATGGCCTGGCGCGTCCGCCCTACGACACCAAGCGCAAGCCGTTTCTTGCCGATGGCATCTCAATCAAGGGCTGGAAACTCGAGAGCCTGCCTTACCTCACCTGGGCGCCCGTCATTAAGCTACCGGCCGAGAAGGAACTCATTCGTTCGCTCAAGAACCTCGCTAAAAAGTCTGACAGCGTCATTATCGCCACGGACTTCGATCGCGAGGGCGAGCTAATCGGTTCGGACGCCCTTAACAAGGTGCGCGAGGTGGCGCCGGACTTGCCGGTTGCCCGCGCCCAGTACTCTTCGTTTACCAAGGCCGAGATCACGCAGGCCTTCGATAATCTCGTCTCGCTCGACCAGAATCTGGCCGACGCCGGCGAGAGCCGCCAGCACATCGACCTCATTTGGGGTGCGGTGCTCACGCGCTATCTGACGCTCGCCAAGTTTGGTGGCTTTGGCAACGTGCGTTCTGCCGGCCGCGTGCAGACGCCGACGCTTGCCCTGGTGGTCGAGCGCGAGCGCGAACGCATGGCGTTTGTGCCCGAGGACTATTGGCAGCTCCGCGGCATGGGCGCCGCGCAGGGTGCCGCCGAGGACGACCGCTTTAAGATTGCGCACAAGACGGCACGCTTTACCGACAAGGATGCTGCTGAGACGGCGTACGGCCATGTTGACGGCGTCGCGACGGCAACCGTCGCCGCGGTGACCAAGCGTTCGCGCAAGCAGCAGCCGCCCACGCCGTTTGCGACCACCTCGCTGCAGGCTGCCGCCGCGGCCGAGGGCATCTCGCCTGCGCGTACCATGCGCATCGCCGAGTCCCTCTACATGGCCGGTCTCATCAGCTACCCGCGTGTCGACAATACCGTGTACCCTGCGACGCTCGATCTGGGCGCCGTGGTGAGCGACCTTGCAAAGATCAACCCGGCGCTGGCGCCCGTGTGCAAAAAGGTGCTCGCCGGCCCCATGAAGCCCACGCGCGGCAAAGTCGAAACCACCGACCACCCGCCTATCTATCCCACGGGCGAGGGCGATCCGTCCGCGCTCGACGGTGGCCAGCGCAAGCTCTACGACCTCATCGCCCGTCGCTTCCTGGCAACGCTCATGGGTCCCGCGACCATCGAGAACACCAAGCTCGAGCTCGACGTCAATGGTGAGCCGTTCGTGGCTTCGGGCGATGTGCTCGTGACCCCGGGTTTCCGCGAGGCGTATCCGTATGGACTCAAGCGCGACGAGCAGATGCCGCCGCTGGAGCAGGGCGATGCGGTCGACGTGTTCGACATTAAGCTCGAGGCCAAGCAGACCGAGCCGCCCGCACGCTACAGCCAGGGCAAGCTCGTGCAGGAGATGGAAAAGCGCGGCCTGGGCACCAAGTCCACGCGCGCGAGCATCATCGAGCGCCTGTACGCCGTGCGCTATCTCAAAAACGATCCCGTGGAGCCGAGCCAGCTGGGCATCGCCATCATCGATGCACTGTCGCAGTTTGCCCCGCGCATCACGAGCCCCGATATGACCAGCGAGCTCGACGGCGACATGACCCGCGTGGAGCGCGGCGAGGACACCGAAGAGCATGTCGTGACGCACTCGCGCGCGCTGCTGGCCGGTGTGCTCGACGAGCTGCTCAAGCATACGCAGGAACTGGGCGATGCTATCAGCGACGCCGTCACGGCCGATGCGCGCGTGGGCGCCTGCCCCAAGTGCGGCAAGGACTTGGTTATGAAGACGAGCGCCAAGACCCGCGGCAGCTTTATCGGCTGCATGGGCTGGCCCGACTGCGACGTGACCTATCCGGTGCCGAGCGGCGTCAAGGTGAGCCCGCTCGAGGGCGAGGCTGCTGTGTGCCCCGAATGCGGTGCGCCGCGCATTAAGTGCCAGCCGTTCCGCCAAAAGGCTTTCGAGATTTGCGTGAACCCCACATGCCCCACCAACTACGAGCCTGACCTTAAGGTGGGCGAGTGCAAGGTGTGCGCCGAGGCAGGACGCCATGGCGACCTGATCGCACACAAGAGCGAGAAGAGCGGCAAGCGCTTTATCCGCTGCACCAACTATGACGACTGCGGCGTGAGCTATCCGCTGCCGGCGCGTGGCAAGCTCGAGGCGACGGGCGAGACCTGCCCCGAGTGCGGCGCCCCCATCGTGGTGGTCAACACCGCGCGCGGCCCGTGGCGCATCTGCGTGAACATGGACTGCCCGACCAAGGAGAAGAAGCCCGCCCGCGGCCGCAAGACCACGACCAAGGCGAGCGCGGCGAAGAAGACCTCGACTGCGAAGAAGACGACGGCTAAGAAAGCCACTGCCGCCAAGAAGACGACCGCGAAGAAGTCGACTGCCAAGAAAGCAGCCGCCGACAAGTAACGGCGCAGTCGAAACATTGCCCAAAAAACGAGCGAGGGTCCCATGATCCTCGCTCTTTTTTTGACCGGCAGTTAGGGACATTCCTTTTTCTGCCGGCAGTTTAGGAACGTCCCTAACTGCCGGCTCGGAAACGACAAGGCGTTAGTTCACTTCGACGGGTTTGGCGCCGGGATAGCGCTCCTCAAAGTCTAGGCGGTACTTATTGTCATTGGTGCCCGCCACGTTGTCGCGCGACAGCGGCGCCACGATCTCGTTCTTATGGTCCGCGGGCTTTGCGTACTTCAAGCTGATCTCCCAGGCATCGCAGATCGCATCGATGCGGTGATCCAGGTCGTCGTACAGAGCAATGATGTCCTTCCACGAGCTGTAGTTCTTAGAGCTTGTGGGGACGTCCAGGTCCTCGACAATGTCGTAATACTGCTCGATGGTGTCCTCCGTGCGCTCGGCGACGTCAGCGAGATTTTGACGGGTGGTACGATCCTCTTCCAGATAGCTGCCATTAAACGTCTCTGCGCAGGCACGGACCTGGCTATCGAGATCTTCCAGCAGGTCGTAGTATTCACTCAGGCGACGGTAGAGGTTCTGTTCGGAGAGGCTTGCTTCGCCGCCATCCTCGTCGTCATCGTCATCATCGTCGTACAGGCTGTTGGGATTGCCGAGAGGCTTTGGATCATCGTCGTCGACGTCATGGTGCAGCTTAGCTACCTCGGCAGTCGTCTGCGTAGCGGAGTTGTCGAACGGCTTGATCACAAAAAAGATGACCAAGGCGATGATGATTGCCAACAGCACAACGATAACGGCGACAAGCGCCCTGGTAGCGCTCTTTTTTGCGGCGGGGGCCTGCGGTGAACCAGACGCGTATGTAGACGCCGGTTGCTGTTGGGGCGGGGTGGCCGCGACGGGTATGCGCTGCGTCGTTTCGACCGCTGCAGGGCCGGCGGCGGGGTCGGGGCGATAGGCGAGGGGGTCGTCCGGCTTAGCTTGCGGCGTATCGAGGGAGCCGGTCTTCTCAAACGCGGGTTGGCCATTGCTTCCGGTTGTCTGCTCAACGGGTGCACCGCA
>RPYR01000255.1 GCA_008671285.1 Collinsella aerofaciens
CCCATAAAGATGGCCTGCCTCATGCGGCAGATGCCATCGATATCCTTGCCGTACCACTTGTTTTTGCCACCGTAGGTCATAAGGCCAACCACCTTGTCCTGCGGCTGCAGCACGTGCGTGAGCACGCGCGCCATATCTTTGTCGATATCGGAGTAATAGAAGCCCGTGGCGACGCCGATCAGATTATATTCGTGCATGTCGGGGTACTCGTTTTTACCGAGCGCCTTGACGTCGAGGGTATCGATCTCGGGGTGTGCCGCGACGATGGCGTCCACGAGCTTTTTCGTATTGCCGTGGTGGCGTGAGGCATAAAGGATGATGGTTCGCATAAGAAGGCCTTTCAGCTGTAATTGCATCAATGTCTGTATGGTACCCCGTTGCATGGCTGGGAAACCGGACGCATCGATGAACGTGCGGGTTTGTCCTTTGGTCAGGGCCGAGACGGGTTCTTGCGAGCAAAAAGCAGTTGTTCGAAAGGATGGACAATGGAATACGCTCTCTCCAACGATTCGATTTCTATCAAGGTCTCCACGACCGGTGGTTCGTTTACCTCGATTGAGGCTGGAGGTCGCGAGTACTTGTGGCAGGGCGATCCCGCCGTGTGGTCCGGCCAGGCACCGATTTGCTTCCCGATTTGCGGAGGTTTGCGCGATAACAGCGCCATGACGTTTGCCGGACATCATGTGAAGCTCGCCCGCCATGGGTTTGCGCGCAAACAGGAGTGGAAGCTGCTGAGCCAGAGCGAGAACGAGCTGGCGATGTGCCTGGCTTCGGAGGATAACGCCGCGCTGCTGAGCGATTATCCGTATCCGTTTAAGCTTGTCGCCCGCTATACGCTCGAGGACGCCGCCGTGCGCGTCTCCTATGAGGTTACCAACGAGGGCACCGAGGACATGCCTTTCTTTATCGGTGGACACCCCGGCTTTAGGTGCCCGCTCGATGAGGGCGAGGCCTATACGGACTACGAGCTGCGCTTTGAGAAGGACGAAGCTGCTGAGCTTTGCACTGCCGTCCCCTCGACTGGCTTGATCGATGTGGACAGGCGCTCCAAGAACCCCATGGTGGGAAAGACGCTGCCTTTGTCGCATGAGCTCTTCGATTTTGCGGAGACCATCTTTGACGTGCTCGAGAGCCGTCAGGTCACGCTTTCCAAAAAGGGCGAGGACAAGGGCATTCGCCTGAGCTTCGAGGGCTTCCCGTACCTTATTGTGTGGAGCAAGCCCGAGGGTGATTTTGTGGCAGTTGAGCCCTGGGGCGGCCTCTCGACCTGTTCCGATGAGGATGACGTGCTTGAGCACAAGCGCGGCTGCCTTATCGCCAAGCCCAAAGAAACCATCGTGCGCTCGTTCACAATCGAGATTCTGTAGTCGCATGTAGCCAATTCGTTTTGCAAGGCATAAGGAGCCGGCGAGATAAGGAGCTAGAAATGATCCTCACCGTTACGATGAACCCGTCCGTCGATACGCGCTATCAGCTCGATGAGCTCATTATCGACGACGTCAACCGCGTGACGCCCGAAAAGACCGCCGGCGGTAAGGGCCTCAACGTGGCCCGCGTCCTGGGCCAGCTGGGCGACGATGTCGTGGCAACCGGCCTGCTTGGTGGTCATATGGGCGCCTATATGGCCGAGCTCATGGATGCCAACGGCATTAAGAATGATTTTGTGCCCATCAAGGGCGAGACTCGCATCTGTCTCAATATCCTTCATGCTGGCAACCAGACCGAGTTGCTCGAGAGCGGCCCGACGATTGCCCCCGAGGAACTCGATGCCTTTACCGCCAAGTTCGCCGAGCTTGCGAGCAAGGCCGATGTCGTTACCATCTCGGGTTCGCTGCCCCGCGGCGTCGAGGCGGACTACTACGCCAAGATCACGGGCATTGCAGAGAACGCCGGCGCCAAGGTGCTGCTCGATACCTCGGGCGCCTCGCTCGAGGCTGCGCTTAAGTCCGAGGTCAAGCCTGAGCTGGTTAAGCCTAACCTGACCGAAATTAACGGCCTTCTGGGCACGAGCTTTACCACCGACGATGTGGACGAGCTCCGTTCCGCGCTCGCCTCTGACGCCCGCTTCTCCGATATCCCCTGGGTCGTCGTATCCATGGGCGCTGCCGGCTCAGTTGGCTTCCACAATGGCCGTGCGTTCCGCGCCAAGACCCCCGATATCCCCGCCGTTAACGCTACGGGCTCTGGCGATTCGACCATTGCCGGCTTCGCACATGCGATTGCTGCCGGCGCCGACGACGAGACGGTGCTGCGTACCGCCAACACCTGCGGCAAACTCAATGCCATGGATCCCATGACCGGCCATCTGGTCATGGACCGTTGGGACGAGGTCTACAACGGCGTTGTCGTGACCGAGCTGTAAGAGCTTGGGCGTCTGCCCCGGCATCGGTTGCCAGCTCATGTCGACGACAAGTGCAGTAGCATTATGCCGGGGCGCGACGCCGACACTGTCGTGTTCAATCCCGACCTTACCCTGGTCGAGACGCATGTGGGTGGCAACAGCGTCGGTAATGCGTTTGCCGAGTAGCCGCCAAAGAAACGATCCGAGAGGGGATTTAGATGATTTACGGTGCATTGGGCGATATCGAGGAGTACCGTGGAATGCTCAAGGGCCTCGACGTGCTGATCGACTGGCTCGAGGAGAACGATCCGGCGAAGCTCGAGGTCGGCAGCCATTCGATTCTGGGCGACAAGGTCTTTGCGAACGTCATGGCTCCCACGACGCGTCCCGAAGCCGAGGCCCACTACGAGACGCATCAGCGCTATCACGACCTGCAGATCGACGTCGAGGGTCGCGAGGCCTTTAAGGTCGCCACGGGCAGCCTGCCGCTGGTTCAGGAGTTTGACGAGAAGGACGACTACGATTTGGTCGATTCCGACGCCTCGATCGCCGGCGATCTTGCTGACGACAAGTTTGCGCTGTTTGTTGCCGGCGAGCCTCACATGCCCACGCTCGAGTTCCCGGGCGATGGCGCGCAGCCGGTCAAGAAGATCTGCTTTAAGCTGCTTGCAGACGCTTACTGGGAGGAGTAACGAGCCGCTCGGCTGAGCTGTTCGTTTTGCGAGCGTTATCCCTTGGAGGAATGCGCTTGGGCCCCGCTGATCGCGGTTCCTTTGGGGATTGCGGTTGGCGGGGCTTTCTGTTTTTGAGTAGGGGGGTTGAGGCCGTTACGATACGTGGATTGGCACGCACGCACTCAAAATCGGCAACAAAAAAGCCGCCCGAAGGCGGCTATCTTGTGCAATGGAGCCAGCGACCGGGCTCGAACCGGTGACCCCCGCTTTACGAGAGCGGTGCTCTACCAACTGAGCTACGCTGGCGGCCATGTGATGGCGCAACTGAGGCGTCAACGGCTGTCTATGATACGGGACATCGCACATCCGCGCAAGGGTTCTGACGGCTTTTCTCACTTTAAATGCACTAATATTAGAGGCGTGATGTCTGCGGCGTCCATCTGGCGCTTGACCAGCTGTTGAGTTGGTGGTCGACGTCCCGCTCGTATGGGTCTCAAACAGAATGGGGCAGCCATGGCTCAACCCAAGATCCTTCTCACCCGTATCGACGACCGTTTCATTTACGGACAAGACGTTGAGCTGTGGAACGAAGCCGTGGGTTCCAACCTTGTCCTAATCGTCAACGATGAGATCGCGGCAGATTCGCGCCAATGGGCACCCATGAGGGTGGCGGCGCCAGAAGGCGTTTGGACGCGGTTTTTCTCGGTACAAAAGGCCATCGACATCATTCATACCGCAACGCCTCGCCAATTGATTCTGATCATGGTGGCCTCACCCTCCGATGCGCTCGCGCTGGTTAAGGGCGGTGTGCCAATAACCAAGATTAGTATCGGCCATATGCGGGCGGGGGAGGGCAAGCGCTCTGCAACGCCTGCCGTTGCCGTAGGCGATACAGACATCGCCGCCTTCAAAGAGTTGCAAAAGCTCGGTATAGAGCTAGAAATCCGCCATCTCCCCAGTTCCGCCCCCGATCCCATCGGCAATCTGTTCAACTGATCCCTTGGGGACGGAGGAAAACGGATCATTTTGCCTTCGTAGGGGATCTGTGTGGCGCTGTCCGCCAAAACTATGCCGGTTTACTACGATGAATTGCTTATCGCCGAGCATGCCAAATTTGCAGAGAATAAAACCGCAGGTAGACGAGTTGCTAATTTTTTATAAACCAGCGCGTGGTCGGACATAGTGGGTTCATCGTAGTAATTCGGCATAGTTTTGTTATGTCACCAATTCGGTGGCATCGAAAAGAAGGATTTAGGCATGAAGCAGCGCCCGTCGGCGGTGTGCCGGCGGGCGCTGCTGTGCGATATGTCGCGTTATGGGCTTAGTGCCTCATAAAGTGGTATTCGATCACATTGCTGTAGGGGTGACCCGGGCCCACAATGCCCTGCGGGAACAGCGGCTGGTGCGGCGTGTCGGGGTACATCTCGGCCTCGAGGGCGAAGCCGGCGCCCCAGCCATAGTTGGCATCGTCCTTGGCGTGCTCGTCGCCCAGCCAGTTGCCGGTGTAGAGCTGAACGCCCGGCGCGG
>RPYR01000128.1 GCA_008671285.1 Collinsella aerofaciens
CAGGCCGCGGATGCTCTCCTGGACCTGCACCATATCGTTGATACGGTTGAGGTACCACGGATCGATACCGCAGATGGCGTGGATGCGGGTGATGTCCCAGCCACGGCGCAGGGCCTCGACCACAAAGAAGATGCGGTGCTCGGTCGGGGTTGCCACGGCCTGAGCGAGCTCGTCGTCGCCCAGCTTGTCGGCACCCTCCTTGCCACCGGCGCAAATGCCCTGGTGGCCGTCCTCCAGCGAGCGCATAGCCTTGCCAAAGGCCTCCTCAAAGGTGCGGCCGATCGCCATGATCTCGCCCACGGCCTTCATGCGCGTGGTGAGCGTGGGGTCGGTACCCTTGAACTTCTCGAAGGCAAAGCGCGGCACCTTGACCACGCAGTAGTCAATCGTGGGCTCAAAGCAGGCAGGCGTTGCCTTGGTAATGTCGTTGACGATCTCGTCGAGCGTATAGCCCACAGCCAGGCGCGCGGCGGCCTTGGCGATGGGGAAACCTGTGGCCTTGGAAGCGAGGGCGGACGAGCGGCTCACGCGCGGGTTCATCTCGATAACGATCAGGCGGCCGGTCTGGGGGTTCACGGCAAACTGCACGTTGGAGCCGCCGGTCTCGACGCCAATCTTCTCCAGAATGGCGAGCGACGCGACACGCATGCGCTGATACTCAAGGTCGGAGAGCGTCTGCGCCGGCGCCACGGTGATGGAGTCGCCGGTATGCACGCCCATGGGGTCGAGGTTCTCGATGGGGCACACGATGATGCCGTTGCCGGCGTGGTCACGCATGACCTCCATCTCGTACTCTTTCCAGCCCTCGATGGACTCCTCGACCAGCACCTCGTGGGCGGGCGAGAGCTCGAGGCCCTGGCTCACGATGGAGACGAGCTCCTCGTGGGTGCGAGCGATGCCGCCGCCGGCGCCGCCGAGGGTAAAGCTCGGGCGCAGTACGCAGGGATAGCCCACGCGCTCGGCGATAGCCTCGGCGTCGGCCACGCTGTAGGCATAGCCCGAGCGCGCGACCTCCAGGCCAATCTCGGCCATGGCCTCGTTAAAGAGCTTGCGGTCCTCGCCGCGCTCGATAGCGGCCAGGTCGCAGCCGATCATCTCGACGCCGTACTTGTCGAGCGTACCGTCCTTTGCCAGCTCGACGGCGGCGTTCAGACCGGTCTGGCCGCCCAGCGTGGGCAGCAGCGCGTCCGGGTGCTCTTTCTTGATCACGCGCTCGATAAACTCGGCGGTGATAGGCTCAACATAGGTGCGGTCGGCCAAGCCCGGGTCGGTCATGATGGTCGCCGGATTGGAGTTGACCAGGATGACCTCAAAGCCATCCTCCTTGAGCACCTTGCAGGCCTGGGCGCCGGAGTAGTCGAACTCGCAGGCCTGGCCAATAACGATGGGGCCCGAACCAATAACGAGGATGCGCTTGATGTCAGTACGTTTAGGCATGTTAGTTCTCCTCGGTCGCAGCGTTCTCGGACTCGGCGAAATTCCAGCCAGCCAGGCGGTCCTTCGCGGTGTCGATGTCCAGGTAGTTCTCCTCGCCGTCCATGAGTCGCGTAAAGGCGGTAAAGAGATAGTGGGCATCGGTGGGGCCAGGCGAGGCCTCGGGGTGGTACTGGACCGAGAAGCACGGTGCGTCGAGCAGCTGGATGCCCTCGGCGGTGCCGTCGTTGAGGTTCACATGTGTCAGGCGAATGCGACCAAAGCGCTCGTTCATCACGACCGGCGCGATTCCGCGGCGCACCCAGACGCGCAGATCTCCATCGGCCGCATGCTCGGTCTCGCCGCCGGAAAGCTCGGGGACAAGCTTGCCCAAGCTGGGGAACAGCAGGCCAAAGCCATGGTTTTGCGCGGTGATCTCCACACGGCGGCTTACCAGGTTCATAACCGGCTGGTTGCCACCGCGGTGACCGAACTTAAGCTTTTCCATCTGGGCGCCGCAGGCCAGGCTGATCATCTGGTGACCAAGACAAATACCAAAGACCGGCACCTTGCCGATCAGCTGCTGCACCTGCTCGTAGGTCTCCACCACGGCGTCGGGGTCGCCGGGGCCGTTGGACAAAAAGACGCCATCGGGATTCATGTCGAGCACCTCACTCGCGGGCGTATCCCACGGCACGACGGTAAGGTCGCAGCCGGCGCGGACCAGACCCTCCAGAATGCCGCGCTTCACACCGCAGTCGTAGGCGACCACTTTGTGACGGGCAGGAGCGGCAGCCGCAAGTGCAAAGTCATGCGTGGCAGGCAGGTCGGCGACCACAAACTCGTGAGGCGCGGGGCAGCTCACGGTCTTGACCAAATTCTCGCCCACCAGTGTGGGCGCTGCGGCCAGACGCTCGGCAAGCTCGTCGACGTCGAAGATCTCGGTCGAGATAATGCCCATCTTGGAACCATTGTCGCGCAGATGGCGCACCAGAGCGCGGGTGTCGACACCCTCGATAGCGACGATGCCGCGAGCGCGCAGGTACTCCGGCACGCTGACGGCCGAGCGCCAGTTAGAAGGCGTGGCGCACATGTCGCGAACGATCATGCCGCGCATGGCCGGAGCGCTCGCAGGGCACACGGCGTCGCCGGGGAAGGCCGACTGGACGTCGGTCTCGTCGATACCGTAGTTGCCGATCTGCGGATAGGTCATGGTTACGATTTGGCCGGCATAACTCGGGTCGGTCATGACCTCAAAGTAGCCCTCGAGCGAGGTGTTGAAGCAGACTTCGCCGGTCGCGGTGCCCTCAGCGCCGCATGCACGTCCATAAAAAATGGTCCCATCCTCAAGATACAGGATACAGGGACCGCAGGTGCCCTTGCTGGTTTTGGCCAGCATACGCTGGCAAAGCTCGCTGGGCGCGAAGGTGCGGGCGGCAGCGCCCGCGGTATGGTTGTTCGCCATAATTCTCCTTCCCGGTCTCACAGGACCGGCTTAAAGGTGTGTAGTTAGGCCTCGCGGTATTGTAACCGCAAGCATGCCTCATGGCGTTAATTTCATCGAAATGTTTACGAAATGATAATTATGACTTTCTATGCATAATGTTTTTTAATCCCCGTCCCAGAAAAATCATCCCGCGGGGCTTGTGGCTCACGCGGGATGATGGCGTCTTATTTTTTCTTGTCCTGCTCCAGCAGTTCGGACGGTGTGCGATCGGGCTTGCCGCCGCGGAAAATCTCGCGGCCATGCAGACGATGTTCCAGGTCACGTTCGTCCTTTTCCTCGTCAATCTTGGTCTGGCTCACCACCGGGTCCTCAATCAACGACGACACCGAGTTCACCTGCTTCTGAATGCGCTCGGCGATGGTGTCATCCATACTCACGATGCGCATCTTCCAGTCGATACTCGTGGCGTTGGATGAGCTCTTGGTCCACACGAACGTCAAAATGGCGCTCTGGTGGCCGCGCGCGGGGAACATGCCAAAGAAGGAATCGTGCTGAATGTTGCCATTCTCGTCGATATAGGCGTGAACGTTATACACCACGCGGTCGATCTTATCGTTGAGCAGCGCGTTGGGCGCAAGCGCCGCGGCCTGGATCTGACACTTTGACAGCAGCGCGAGCGCGTTGGCAGACGATGTGTCCAACACCGTCACCTCGACCGTGCCCG
>RPYR01000207.1 GCA_008671285.1 Collinsella aerofaciens
ACGTACCGTTTATTCGCAGCATGCCGAGGGGCTATGCACGGGCGCATTCCGCAACGTGCGAATCGAGCCATTCGATATCCTCGGCAAGATGTGCCACGCCCAGATGGTGTTCACCCGGACACACCTCGTGCCGCAGGCCATCTCTGCGGCTCAGCAACTTGTAGGCATCGCGCACGATCTCGAGCTGCTCGTCAACATTTTTCAGCCCGCGCGAACCGTTCAGATGATCCTCTTCGCAGCTTTGCACCAGCAGCGGATGCGGCGCGATGAGCGAGGCAATATCGCCCATGTCGAGTAAGCGCCAAAGTCCGGGTGTGTAGTTGCAGCTGCAATTGCCATTGAGATGCAGCAGCGAATCGTCGACACCGTACAGATAGCCCGAGACAAACGCCTTGCGCACACGCGGGTCGAGTGCGGCCAGGTACAACGTCATGTAGCCGCCACCCGAAAAACCAAAGCAACCCAGGTCATCCATGGCAATGTCGCCGCGCGCCTCCAAGTAATCGATCAAGCGCATGTTGTCCCAGACGTTGAGGCCCGCAACCGTAAGACCCAGCGGCTCGGCCATACGTGCTTGATTCAGACACGTACCGCGCAGGTAGCTGTTCTCGTCATCGCCCTGGCCCTTCCAGTCACGACGGTATCCCCAACCGCGTGCGTCGGGGCAGACGGTCACGTAACCCATACGCGCCAAACGCAGACCGTAGTCGTAATTGAACTTACGCACGGCATCATCGACCGCCGGCACGCCCGCAACACCGGCTACGCTTGCAGCACCCGCTCCCTGATGGCCATGCGGGCAGATATAGCAACACTTGCGGCCGCACGCATCGAGCTTAGGCGACTGCGGCTCGAGCAGGTAGAACGGCATCCAAACGTCGCGCTCCACCTGCAGCATCGCATGGGTGCGCACGATGCCGCCGGCAACCCGCACGCGGCTGAGCTCACGAATCTCAATCGGGACGCGGTCCATAAGCGAAAGGCCCAAAACATCGTACAGACGAGTCCTGGTCGCAATCTTCCACGCCTCAAAATCTGCAGGAGTCTTGCCCGTGAAAGCAGCCGAACGTCCCTCGCGCTTCAGCCGGGCACGCAGCGCAGGCTCGTCTTCGCAGTACGTCTCGATGTGCACGGTGCGGCCATTGGCAGATAGCCCAGCCGTCTCAACCGCATCACCGTCGCCGCCCTCGGGATCCCAGCCATCCCCACCGGCAAGCACCTGCTCGCGAGCGTACCCGACGGCAGCCATCACATCGAGTTTATTTGCCCACGGCACCCAGTCGGTAGTATCACCCGCCGGCCCATGCAGGATTGCGCCAGCATACTGCGCGCAGCTGTGCGCCGCCGGCTTATTCCAATCCCACCAGCCTTCGCGCTTGATATGTCGCCCCAGCCAGCAATCGATCAGCGCAGTTTGCGCCCATTCGCGCCAAGGACGGCCCAGGTAGACCGAATCCGGCGCCACGCCATCCGGAGCTGTAAACGAACAACCATGAAACACAAATCCGTACGGCTCGCCTTTAGGCGTGGAGGCTGCCGTTACATACCCGTTGACATCCATATCGCGGTTGAGCGAGCGAATCTCGCACCCCTCAAAGTAGGCACGCGCGCCGCCAAAGATAAAGTCGACATCGCCCTCGATCCGGCAACGTCGGAAATATTGGCGCCCCACCCGGCGCGGCGCATACTGTTTGGGTCCTATGAACCCGCCCGGTTTGACCTCATGCGGCGGCAGCGGACCCAAAAACAGTGTGTCCTGGTGCCCCTTAATGCAGCAGGCATCGACAACCAGACGGTCGCCATCGGCATACAGGGCAATCGCCTGACCGACCTCGCGCCCATCGCCGGCATCATTTACGATCGTTAGGTTCTCGAGCCGCACGTCGTCGGCATCGACCAAAACGGTATAGGTCCTAAACGTGCCGAGCGTGCCGTCCGCGCCCGAGCCGTCCTCCGAAGGCGTCTTGGCACCCAGGCCGCCCATGATACGCACGCTATCGGCCGTCTCTCCCTCAATCGTCACATGCGGGCGACGAATCTCGACCCGCTCGCGGTACTCACCCGGCTCGACGCGAATCATCACCGGTTGCTCGGCATCCGGATAGAGCTGATCGGCTGCCGCCAAGGCATCGGAAATCGTTGGATACGCTCCTGCCGCAGCCCTCGAAACGCGCAGCGTATAGATACTTTCGCTCATCGTCCATCACGCTCCCATGCAACGAACTGTTCAGGCCAGCCCTGAACCTGTGGCTGAATATGCTCGGCGCAGCCCTTAAATGCCGTTTGGTCCGTGGCGAGCGATGCCCCATGCTTTCCATGCGAAAAGACATGTAGGCTAAAGCCAATCCCGTGGTCGGCAAGAGCCTGCGCAAGAAGGAGGCTATTTTGAACTGGTACCGATGCATCCTCGGCGGTATGCCACAAGAACGTACGGGGGAAGCCATCGCCCACCATATTCTCGATCGACAACTTTTGAGCTAAAGCGCCATCGGCACCCGTTAGGTGTTCAAACGAACCACGATGAGCATAGGCCCCCGAGCTTACGACCGGATAGCCCAAGCAAAGTGTGTCAGGCCGAATCGACTCAGGCGATGCCGAAATCGACTCTGCAAGCCAGGGTTGGTCCCAAAGCGCCCCGAGCAAGCCAACTAGATGCCCACCGGCCGAAAAACCCATGACCGCAATCCGATCAGGATCGACACAGTACTCTGCCGCATGGCTTCGGACGGTATCGACCGCCCGCGCGAGTTCTTGCAATGCCAGCGGATAGACAGCCGGAGCAACCGAATAGTTCAGTACAAACGCTTGGTAGCCCATCGCCAACAAACGGAGCGCTACCGGCTCGCCTTCGCGCGGCGAAACGTGATCGTAGCCGCCTCCTGGCACGACCACAACTGCAGGCAGCGGTTTTAAAGCATAAGCATCTTCGGTCGGGGCAAAAACATAAGACGTAATCGTGGCAGACGAGCCATCGACCCCGACAGGAATCGTTTTATTGAGCATGTATTCCCTTTCACCATGATGCGTAGCGCAGCGCACACGGCCGTATCGCACAAGGGCTGCATTGCCGATTTATCCGACAATGCAGCCCTGGTCATCAACCCGAGTTAGGAACGGACAACCTTGTCGACGTTCTGGAGCTGCAGTTCCTCGCCGTCCTGGCCCTCGATCACCACATTTTGCAGATCGAGTACCTTGACGTTTTGCGCAATGATGCCCTGACACACCATGGGCTCAACGCCGCAGGCCATGGCCGGGACAAAGGGCTCGGCATCCGGCGCGAAGGTCACGTGGACATCCTGGAACGTCAGGCGCGTTACTTTACTCTCGGGCAGGCCCGTGATGTAGGCAGCGGCCGCGTGGCAGTTAGTGGCCTCGATATCGCAAAACGTCGTGGCACCAAAGCCGGGCGTGCGGTCGTCGACAGGCAGCGTCTCGCGAGACTGCACGTAATCGGTCTTGCCGTCCTTGTCGCAGAAGTAGAAGGAGTTGACCACGAAGGGCGTGAGCACCTCATCCATGCGAATGTGCTCAAAGGTAATGCCCTCGTTGACGGCATCCTTGCCGCGCCCGCGGCGGGTCTTGACGCGCAGGCCGCGGTCGGTGCGCTCAAAGAGGCACTTGCTCACGGTAAGGTCCTTGATGCCGCCGGCAGCCTCTGAACCCAGGACCACGGCGCCGTGACCATCGTGCATGTAGCAGTGAGAGATCAGCACGTCGTGCGTGGCGGGACGAAGCTCGGGCTCAATGCCCAGCTTGCCGCTCTTGATGGCGATGCAGTCGTCGCCCACCGAGAACTGACAGCCAAGGATGCGGACAAAGCCGCAGCTCTCGGGATCGAAACCGTCGGTGTTGTGGGAGTTCTTGGGGCCCTCGATGGACAGGCAGAGCGCATCGACGTGCTCGCACAGGATGGGGTGGATGTTCCACGCCGGGCTGTTGCGGACGGTGAAGCCGGCCAAGCTCACGTTTTGGCACTCGGACAGGAAAATCATGCGCGGGCGGGCGACCTCGAGGCCCTCCTCCGGGCGAAAGATGTTCTTAAAGTCCTTGTTCCACCAGTTGTCCTCGGCAAAATCGGTCTGACCGTCGATGGCACCACGACCATAGATGCACACGTCGTGCACGCTCAGACCCGTAAAGGTAGAGCAGTAGGTCGAGAAACTCTCGCCCTCCCAGCGGCCCAGGGGCAGCATATCGGTGCCGGCATGCCCGGCGCCCTCGTCGCCTGTGACCGTGCCCGGAATGTAGGCAAGCGCCGCGCGATCGTGACGGGCCAACAGCACCGCTCCCTCGGCGAGCTCGATGTTGATATTGCTCTTAAGGAAGAGGGACTTGATGCGATAACTACCGGCGGGGATCAGCACGCGCCCGCCCTTGGGGCAGGCCATGATGGCAGCCTGGATGTTGGTGGTGTCGTCGTGCTCGGCATCGCCCTTGGCGCCACAGTCGCGAACGTTGATGGTAAAGGGCTCAGCCGGCGTGGTGACACCTACGCTCAGCTCACGCTCGCCACAAACAAAACGAACCAGGTTGCGCTTGCCGGGGATCAGGCCGTCGACATAGGTCTCGACCGTATTCGTGGTACCGGCGGGCTCGTCGTTGACAAAGATCTCCCACGTATCGGCACAGGTAAAGTAGCCGCCGTCGTCAAGTTCGATCACGGCCGCGCGGGCGTTGCGCCAGATAACGTTCGTCTCCATGGATTTCTCCCTTAAAAAGATGCTCTAAAGGCAAATTGTACGCTGTTAAAAAAGGGCCGTGCCTGCCGGCGGAATTCCGGTGGCACGGCCCTGTGATTTGGACGATATGTCGGCCTTACTCGGCGGGGGTTACGCTACCGTCCTGGAAGCCAACGTTGTTGTGGGCAAAGCAGTCCTCGTACTTAAAGCCGGAGAGCTCCTCGCAAAGCGCCTTGACCTCGGGCTTGACGTCGGCCATCTTGCCACCCTCCTTGACGCGGTGAATCTCGTCGCAAAGGATGTCGCACTGCTCCTTGTCGATCTTGATGCCGCGGGCAAGGACGGCCGCAAGCAGGAAGAAGCCGGCGCAGCCGATGATCATGTAGCCGCAGATATACAGAGGCACGGTAGCGGGCTGGGTCACGGCGTCGCTATTGCCGGCGGTCTGAATGAAGCCGGAGGCAGCAAGGACGATAGCCCACACGTTGACGGCGATAGCCTGGGCGATCTGCTGGCAGAGCTGCTGCGCGGAGCTGTAGATGCCCTCGCGACGACGCAGGGTGATGAGTTCATCGACATCGGGGATGTAGTTGAGCAGAACATCGGGCAGGTACTGGAAGCCGACGTAGAAGAACTTCCAGATGGCGAAGATGATGGGGTAGGCGATCATGGCGATGGCGACCGTGGAGGTGCCGTTGATCTGACCAAAGGCGAAGTAGTTGTAGGCAATGATGCACGCAGCGCAACCGGCATTTGCGAGGTACCAAGACTTGTGGAAGCCCTTCTTGGCCATGAGGGCGACCCAGATGGCGGTGCAGACGATAGCGACGACCTTGCCAGGCATCTCCATCACGGACTCGTAGGACTTAGGAATCTGCAGGCAGTAGACGATGAAGAAGGACAGGCAGGCAGACCAGCAGGCAGCAGCAAGCTTCGTGGAGACCTGTGCATACAGGACCTTGCGGAAGGACTTGTTGCGGAAGGTGGAGATAACGTCGATGAAGAACTTCTTGATGCCCTCGCCGACGCTCTCGATCTTCTCCTGAGCGACCTCCTCGGGGGTGTGCTCCCACGTGGACAGGTACACGCAGAGCAGCGAGATTGCCATGACCGAAGCGTTGATCGTAGCGATGATGAAGTAGCTAAACGGGTTGGTCTCGCCGAAGGTGCCAAAGCCAAAGCCGACGAGTGCTGCCATCAGGAAGCCGGCGGCGTTACCAAAGAGATGCTTGTAGCCGGTAAGGTACGTACGCTCCTTAAAGTCGTCGGTCATCTCGATGGTAAGCGGCGACAGGTTGGCGGTGCAGAACGTGTACGCGACGTTGTAGATCAGGTACAGCACAAAGTAGTACGGGAAGCCAAACGGCGTAGCCACGAAGATGAGCGGCTCGGCGATCATCATCGGGATGGCCAGCAAGATCCAGAAACGACGACGACCAAAGATGCGGCCAATCTTGGTGGCATAGAAGTTATCGGCCACAAAGCCCATCAGCGGGCAAAGAATGGCGTTGACATAGATGGCAAACGAGCTGATCAGTGCAGCCTCGCCTGCGGACAGGCCACACTCCGTGGACAGGAACAGCACCATGTAGCTGTGCGTAAAGGTCAGGGCACCGGAATTGAGCATACCGCCCATACCAAAGCCCAAGCGCGTCCAGAATGTGATCTTACGCTTTTTTCCGATCTTATTAGTCATCGAGCTCCCTCTCTTTTCTCGATTGTCTTGTAACAAGACAGTTGAGTCCACACTGACATCTGTCTGCCCAGCGTTCAGGGTGAACGTTTAGTTAGATTATGCGCGATTGCTTACGACAGGTGAACGTTCACTTGAATAATATCCTTGAACGGTCGATTTTTACCGCTGAACGGACACAATTGAGATCCTCACACCTATTTTCTGCTGGTAAAGGTGCCATGCTGGACAGCCATGAGATAGGTGAACGTTTATCAGACATACCAACATATTCACTTAACCATGAAACGAAAAGGCCCCGCCGGGAACACTCCCGATGGGGCCGATGACATCTCGCTATGCTTGGGCGCACTTGCCGCTACAAGCAGACGCCGTCCTTCCAGATACTGATCTCGTGACAGCCACGGCGCTCAGCACTCGTGAGCTTACCGCTCGCCGTCTCCAGCACCAGCTGGTACAGATCGTGGGCAGCCTCGTCGAGCGTGCGCTCACCCGTGGCAATCACGCCAGCGTTAAAGTCCATCCAGTTGGCCTTGTGGTCGCACAAACGCTGATTGGTGAACACCTTGAGGGTAGGCGCCGGCGCGCCAAACGGTGTGCCGCGGCCGGTCGAGAACAGAATCACGTGGCAGCCGGCAGCCGTCAACGCCGTGGTGGATACCATGTCGTTGCCCGGACCGCACAGCATGTTCAGGCCGTGTTTATTTGCCTGGCCGGCATACGGCAGCACGTCGACGATGGGGGCAGATCCGCCCTTTTGCACGCAGCCGCAGCTCTTGTCCTCGAGCGTGGTAATACCGCCGTCCTTGTTGCCGGGACTCGGGTTCTCATAAACGACCTCGCCGTGGCTAATAAAGTAGTCCTTAAATCCATTGAGCATGTCGGAGGCAGCGTTAAAGACCTGCTCGTTCTCGCAACGGTCGAGCAGGATGCTCTCCGCGCCAAACATCTCGGGCACCTCGGTAAGCACCGACGTGCCGCCACGGGCGACGACCATATCGCTCACGCGACCGATCGTGGGGTTGGCGGTAATGCCCGAAAGACCGTCGGAGCCGCCACACTTAAGACCAATGACCAGCTCGGAGGCCGGAATGGGCTCGCGCTTGGACTGCTTTGCCAGGTCTGCCAGCTCGGCCAGAATCTTGTGGCCCTCGATTTGCTCGTCGGCTACATCCTGGCAGGTGAGAAAACGAACGCGCTCGTGATCGAAGTCACCGAGCTCGTCGAGCACCTGCTGATGCGTGCAGTTCTCGCAACCGAGCGACAGGAACAGCACGCCCGCGGCATTTGCGTGACGCGACAGTGCCACCAGCAGACGACGGGTCTGGGCATGGTCGGCGCCGGTCTGCGAGCAACCGAACGGATGCGGGAAGTAGTAGACGCCCTCCAGCGAGCCATCGACCAGATCCTGGGCCTGCTCGCACATGGCACGGGCGACTTCGTTGACACAGCCGACCGTGGGGATGATCCACAGCTCGTTGCGCGTCGCGGCACGACCGTCGGCGCGGCGGAACCCCATAAAGGTCTCGGGCTCAACCGGCTCAACGACCGGATGTGTGGGGTTGTAGGTATACTCGACCTCGCCCGAAAGGTTGGTCTTCACATTGTGCGTGTGGAGCCACTGACCGGGCTGGACATCGCCCGTCACATGACCGATAGGAAGGCCGTACTTAATGACGTCCTCGCCGGCGGCAATCGAGCGCACAGCCATCTTGTGGCCTTGCGGAATATCCTCTGCGGCCACGACCTCGCCCACCCCGGGAACCGCGACGGCAGT
Organism: Collinsella aerofaciens; assembly: GCA_008671285.1. The sequence continues at coordinate 8,153 of RPYR01000207.1, forward strand.
GCCCTTGGCAAGCGGCGACAGCGCAACGATCACGTTATCGGCCGGATTGATCTGGATAGTATTCATTACAAATGGTCCTAACCCTACAGGTTGAGCAGAAGTCGAGACGCGGGCACGCCGTCCCGCGCCCGCGTCTGCGCCGGAAATTTACGCCTGAGCGTTGGCGAAGGCCTGCTTGGCGCCCTCGGCACGCACGACAGCGAGCGCGCTGACGACAAACTCCTCAAGACCTGCGATCTGCGTAAGGTCCTCGCCCCACATCTGCTCGTTGGTGAGCACGTCGTGCACCAGCTGGGCATCGTCGGCGCCGGCATGGGCGGCGTAGAAGTCGAGCACGAAGGCGTCGTCCTGAGCGGTGTACTCGGTGCCGTCGGAGCGACGCAGGTGCAGGCCGTCGCCCTCGCGGGACACGAGCTCCTGCGTGTAGAAGGAGATGAGCGTAGCGAGGCTCGTCGCCAGGCACTTGGGCAGGTTGCCGGTCTCGGCAACGTAGTCCTTGAGCGTGGGCAGGTCACGAGCGCGCCACTTAGCCGTGGAGTTGAGGCAGATGGAGAGCAGCGCATGATCAATAAACGGGTTGTCGAAGCGGTTTTCGACGGCGGCGGCAAAGGCCTTGCAGTCCTCGACATCCAAGTCGGCGGCAAGCGTCGGAATGACCTCGTCGTAGAGCATGGTGTTCATGAAGCCGCGAATGGTCTCGTCATGCATGCAGTCGCGCACGATATCAAAGCCGGCAACCCAGGAACCCGGAACGAAGGCGGTATGGGCACCGTTGAGGATGCGGACCTTGCGCTTTTTGTACGGGGTGACGTCGGGAGTCACAAAGACACCCGGAAGACCAGCCTTCACAAAGGGAAGCTTCTCGGCAAGCGACTCGTCGCCCTGGATGCCCCACATCTGGAAGGGCTCGCGCACGGCCAGGAAGGGATCCTCGTAGCCCAGACGCTCGGCAACCGCCGCGGCCTCCTTAGGATCGCGGATGCGGCCGGGGACGATGGTGTCGACGAGCGTGGTGCAGACGGTGCAGTCGTTAGCCATCCACTGCGCAAACTCGTCCTCCCAGCCCCAGTCGCTCACATACTGGTTCATGATGCGCAGCAACTCCTCGCCGTTGTGATCGATGAGCTCGCAGGCGAGGACGATGACGCCCGGCTTACCGGCAGCCCAGCGGGTGTGGAGCACCTGGGCAAGCTTGGCGGGGAAGCTCGCGGGTGGCATGTCGTCGGCCTTGCAGGACGGGTCATAGGCGATACCGGCCTCGGTGGTGTTGGAGACGATGATCTCTAGGTCGTCGGAGACGGCGACCTCCATCATGGCGCGGTAGTCGTCCTCACGATACGGGTTAAGGCAGCGGCTGCAGGCGCTGATCACGCGGGACTCGTCAACCGTGTTGCCGTTCTCCTTGCCGCGCACCAGCACGGTGTACAGGTCGTCCTGGGCATTGATACCGTCGGCAAAGCCAAAGGCACCGTTGATGGGCTGCACCATGACGACCTTGCCGTTCCAGCCGGTGGCCTCGTTGCCCATGTCAAAGAAACGGTCGACGAAGGCGCGCAGGAAATTGCCCTCGCCAAACTGCAGAACCTTCTCGGGAGCATCCTTGGGCAGCAAATAGCCCTTGTAGCCGATCTTCTCGAGCGCATCGTAGCTGATGTTCTCCATCTGTGTCTCTCCTTAGATAGCTGTTAGCGTGCAAGCAAAACGGGGGCGCCGCGTGTGGCAACGGCGCTCCCGAGTTCGATGTGATTCGATGCAGGCTTATGCCTCGACGGTGTCCAACTCAAAGCCAAAGTAGCGGACCGCGTTGTTGTAGCTGATGTCGCGCACGATACTGCCCAGCAGCTCCATGTCGGCCGGGTACTTGCCCTGCTCGACCCACTCGCCGATCACGCTGCACAGCACGCGACGGAAGTACTCGTGGCGCGGATAGGACAGGAAAGAGCGGGAGTCGGTAAGCATGCCCACAAAGTTGCCCAGCACGCCCTCGTTAGCCAGAGCCGTGAGTTGCTCGCGCATGCCGACCTCGTTGTCGTTGAACCACCAGGCGGAGCCGTTCTGGATCTTACCGGCGGTCGGAGCCTCCTGGAAGCAGCCCATGACGGTATCGATCATGGTGTTATCGATGGGGTTCAGGCTGTACAGGATGGTCTTGGGCAGGCCGCAGGTCTCCTGGATGGAGTTGAGGAAATCGGCGAGCTGGTCGGACGGCGTGTAGTTGGAGATGCAGTCGTAGCCGGTGTCGGGACCGAGCTTGGCGAACATGGCGCGGTTGTTGTCGCGCTTGCAGCCAAAGTGCAGCTGCATGGCCCAGCCCAGACGGACATACTCGCCGGCAACGAACTGCATAAAGGCAGTCTTGTACTTGAGGACCTCTTCCTCGGTAAGCGGCTCGGCAGCCAGGCCCTTGGCAAAGATAGCCTCGATCTCGTCGGCGGTAGCCGGGACGTACATAACGTAGTCGAGTGCGTGGTCGGAGGCGCGGCAGCCCAGCTCGTGAGCAACGTCGTAGCGCTTGGAAATGGCAGCCTTCATGCCCTCAAAGTCGCTGACCTCAACGCCGGCAACCTCGGAAAGGTGCTTGCAGTAGTCGGCAAACTCCTGGCCGCGCTCGATGCGCAGGGCGGCGTCGGGGCGCATGGCGGGAACGACCTGAACGTCAAAGCTGTCGTCGGCGGCAATCTTCTTGTGCCACTCAAAGCTGTCGGCGGGGTCGTCGGTAGTGCAGATCATGCGGACGTTGGACTGCTTGATCAGGTTACGGCAGGTAAAGCTAGCCTCAGCGAGCTTGGCGTTGGCAAGGTCCCAGACCTCCTGGGCAGTCTTGCCGTTGAGGACGCCCTCGTAGCCAAAGTAGCGCTTAAGCTCCAGGTGGCTCCACTCAAAGACGGGGTTGCCAACGCAGCGACCCAGGGTCTCGGCCCACTTTTGGAACTTCTCGCGAGCAGGGGCGTCGCCAGTGATAAAACGCTCGTCGACGCCGTTGGCACGCATCAGGCGCCACTTGTAGTGGTCGCCGCCCAGCCAAACCTCGGTGATGTTCTCGAAACGCTTGTCCTCCCAAATCTCCTTAGGAGAAATGTGGCAGTGATAGTCGACGATGGGCATGCCCTCGGCAAAGTTGTGGAACAGCTCCTCGCCGGTCTTGGTGCTCAGCAGGAAATCCTGATCGTCCATAAAGTTTTTCATCAAACAGCCCCTTTGCTGGCAAGGCGGGCGCACGGCGCGCTCGTTATCCTTTAGGTGAACGTTCACTATACTAATCCATTGCACCTCAAAAGGTGAACGTTCACCTAACCACCACGGGGTGAACGGTAGATTTTGCCCGTTCAACGGTTGCTGGGGATGTGACTTGCATGTATTGCGGACTGGTTGGCGTCCCCGAACACCGAACTTGAGCGCTTTTGCTCAGGTGGGTCATGTCCCGACGTACATTTTTGGGAGTATTCAGCATTGGAGCGCGCCGTGCGCCATCCTCAGCGTCCTATTTGGAACGCAGATAGCGCCCGATCGGCATAAAAAGTGCCCCCGATGGCAAATTACGCCATCGGGGGCACTTAAAACAGTCGTTCTGCACCTCATTCAGGGCATGCCAATGCTGAATACTCCCAAAAATGCACGTCGCAAGAGGGGGTACCTGCTCAATCGGCTAAATACCCGCAAGTTCGCAGTAGCGGTCGACATTGCTGGCAAATACCATCTCGACAGCACCCTTCTGGACGGGCACCGTCGGGGTCCTTCCCCACAGCAGATAATCGCCCAGCGTCTTAGCGCCGCGATACGCCAGGCTCGTCGGGTCCTTATAGACAATATTGGTAAAGATACCGCGGCGCAAGGCCAGAGCACTTTCGGGAAACAGGTCGTTGCCGATCACCATGACCTGACCGGCCTTGCCGGTCGAGACGAGCGCGTCGGCAACCACTTCGGAACCAACGGCAAAAACGCTACAGATAAGGTCGGGGGCGTCCGGCGCACTCAAGCGCTTTTCGAGCTCATGCTCGAGTTGTTTGACTTGCGCATGGGCACCTGCAAGATCCTCAACCTGCCATGGAATATCACGTTCGCGCAGGTAATTGTGGAAGGCGCGGGCGGTTAGATAGTGCGAATCGGTATATGGGTCGCCTGTCAAAAGGAGCACGCGGGCGTCGGCCCCAGAAGCATGGACCAGGTTTGCCGCCTGCTCGGCCATAAGGCTGCCTGCCGTCGAATAATCGGCCAAGCTCGCACCCAAACGATTCAAATGCGGACGGTCGCCGTCGACAAGCTCAATCGTCACGCCCGCCTCGGCGATCTGCCCCAAAAGCTCAGTCGCACGATCGTCGCCCGGCGCATAGGCGAGCAAGCCATCAATCTTCTCGCCCACCTGCAGACGCTCGTCGATTTGCTCGAGTGCATCAGCGTAGCCGCCCACGCCAAATTCAACGCGCTCAACCGTAATGCCCCGGTCGATGACCTCCTGTTCAAAGCGATTGCAGCCTTCCCACAGGTAACGGAAAAAGTACGCTCCCTCGCGCGATGCGCGGGGCAGGCAAAACACCAGATTGATATCCTTGCGGCGCAGGCTTGAGGCACTTGTGTTGCGGTGATAGCCCATGGCCTCGGCCTTAGCGTTCACCTTGGCGCGCACGGATTCGCTCACGCCGGCCTTTCCCGTCAGAGCCTTGTGCACGGTATTGATGGAAACGCCAAGCTCGGCGGCTATGTCCTTCATGGTTACGCGAGCGCTCATGCGGTTACTCCGTTATAGATAAGTTGCCAATTAATAGTCCAGTTAACGATACCCCAAAAATACTCTTCGACTCGCCGTACTCTCCCTCAAATGCACAAAGCGCCCCGCGAACGGATGCCCGCGGAGCGCTTGGATGTCCGGACCTTATTTGATACCGCGACCCAAGTCTTCGGCGATTTTGTCTACGCCCTTAAGTGCAGCGCACGTCTTTTTGTTGGAGCAATGCCCCGTGCAAACGCCACCCTGAGCGCAGTCGGCGCAGGTGCCCTTGCGGTAGATGCGCACGCACACGGCGACAAACGCAACGCCGATAACAGCCAGTACAACAATATCGATAGGTGCCATAGCAAGCCTCCTCTAGTTAACCAGCACTTACTTTACCCCATTCTCCACCTACCAAATAGGGACAGGTTTATTTTGGTCGGTTTTATCTGCGGAAACGCCACATCTTACTTCTGGAGCAAAGCAATCTGTCCCCCATTGCGTCAAAAAGCCCGAGTGTCACTGAGACACCCGGGCTCGTGGAAAGGGGTTGATCCTTATTCGGACTTAGGCGGAAACTGCAGCGGAAGCAGTGTTGGTCTCGTCCTCGTCGGTCCAAGCGTGCTTGGGCATAGGACGGAAAATCTGGAAGAGCATCGCGACCAGCAGCACGATAGCCACAACCGTCCAGAAGCCAAACTGCCCAAGGACAAGCAGGTTATAGAACTGGTTGATGAACAGGCCGATCACCCAAGCGAAGGCGCACTCGTAGCCGAGGGCAATCGCGGTCCACTTGCCGGAATCCATCTGGTTGCGGATGGTACCCATAGCGGCAAAGCACGGAGCGCACAGCAGGTTGAACGCGCCGAAGGCAACGCAAGCGCCCATGGTGGGGAACATGCCGGCAAACGCGGTCCACAGGCTCGGGTCGGTCTCGCCCGCGTCGGCGACGGACAGCAGCGAGCCGGCGGTGGCGACGACGTTCTCCTTGGCGACGAGGCCAGAGACGGTCAGTGCGGTTGCCTGCCAGGTGCTAAAGCCGAGCGGGGCGAAGATCCAAGCGACCAGGTTGCCCAGCATGGCGAGCACGGAGTAGTCCATGAACTCCTCGGGGATGCCGTCCATCGCAGGCAGGAAGCCAAAGGAACCGTTGTAGCTACCAAAGTTGGACAGGAACCAAACCACGACAGTGGACGCGAAGATGACCGTGCCGGCCTTCTTGATAAAGGCCCAGCAGCGCTCCCACACGTGCAGCGCCCAAGAGCGGATCGCCGGGAAGTGGTAGGCAGGAAGCTCCATAACGAACGGCGTCGGGCGGCCGGCGAAGAGCTTGGTCTTCTTGAGCATGCGGCCCGAGGCGATGACGGCAAAGACGCCCAGGAAGTAGAAGAGCGGGCTGATCCACGCGGCGGTGGTGGAAGAATCGCCGATGATGGAGCCCATGAGCAGGGCGATGATCGGCAGCTTGGCGCCACAGGGAATGAACGTGGTGGTCATGACCGTCATGCGGCGGTCCTTCTCGTTCTCGATGGTCTTGGTGGCCATGACGCCGGGGACACCGCAGCCCGAGGACACGAGCATGGGGATAAAGGACTTACCGGACAGGCCAAAGCGGCGGAAAACGCGGTCCATGATAAAGGCGACGCGGGCCATGTAGCCGCAGTCCTCCAGGAAGGACAGCATGACGAACAGCAGGAACATCTGCGGCACAAAGCCGAAGATGGCGCCCAGGCCGCCGACGATGCCGTCGCAGACCAGCGAATCGACCAGGCCACCGTCCTCGGTGCCGCCCGCCACAAGGGCGTCGTGCACCACGGTGGTGATACCCGGGACATAGGGGCCGTACTGTGCCGGGTCGACCGAGTCGGCATTGTCACCCGCAGCCTCGACGGCCGCGTCGTAGGCGTCGCGACCCTGGCCGAGCACATACCAACCGTCGGTACCGAAGAGCTGGTCGTTGGTGAAGTCGGTCACCGTGCCGCCCAGGGTAGAAACGGCGATGTAGTACACGCAGAACATGATGACCACAAAGATCGGCAGGCCCAGGATACGGTTGGTAACCACGCGGTCGATCTTCTCGGAGGTGCTCATCTTTGCCGGAGCATTGGTGAGGCACTCGTCAATGATGTGGGCAAGCACGCCGTAACGCTCGCCGGTGATGATGGACGCGGCGTCGTCGGCGCAGTCCTGCTCGCACTGGGCGACCAGCTGCTCCACGCGAGCGGCCTTCTCCTTGGTGAGGTTGATGAGCTTGCAGGCGTCTGCATCGCGCTCAAACAGCTTGACGGCGTAGTAGCGACGCTTGTTGGCGGGAACGCTCGCAGGCAGGTTATTCTCGATGTGGTCCAGAACGTCCTCGATGGAGGAATCGAACTTGTGCTCCGGTACCTGGCCCTTAGAAGCAGCGGACTTCTTGACCTGATCGAACAGCTCCGTGATGCCCTTGTTCTTAAGAGCCGAGATCATCATGACCGGGCAACCGAGCTTCTTGGAAAGCTTGTCCGTGTCGATCTTATCGCCGTTCTTCTCGACCAGGTCGGCCATGTTGAGGGCAACGACCACGGGCAGGCCGGTCTCGATAACCTGAAGCGCCAGGTACAGGTTACGCTCGAGGTTGGTGGCATCGACGACTTGG
>RPYR01000127.1 GCA_008671285.1 Collinsella aerofaciens
CATCAGACCAACCCCGCCGAGGAGCACGCGGGCTAGCCGCGCAGCGGCACACGCCCGCAAAACTGTATGAATAAAATGACGACAGGGAGGGTCTCCGGGCGTGAGGGAGGTGGTTAAGGTTGGCGCGAAGTACGCACGCAAAGGAAAGCAATTAATGTGCTTTCCGTCTTGCGCAGGACTGTAGAGCAGCAAACTTAACCCCCGCCCGCAGCCCCGGAGACCCTCCCGGATGGCCCCGAAAAATTTTTTAAAAAAAGTTGTTGCGCGCCGGACAGACTTATGTGTATACTAATCCCCGCAGCGCACGCGAGCGGAAACAAACGCGAACGTCTGCCTGGGGAGTTAGCTCAGTTTGGTTAGAGCGCCGGCCTGTCACGTCGGAGGTCGCGGGTTCGAGCCCCGTACTTCCCGCCAACGCAATTAAAGCCACGTCTTCGGACGTGGCTTTTTGCGTTTGATGCACTTTGTTTCGATAGAACGATCGCCCTGGTGCATCTTCGCCCAGAATCCTCGCGCCTTCGGGAACGCAAGTAAAATCCAATAAGTATATCTGTCTAAACAACAGCTTTGTTGCGCAACACCTGTTCTACGAGACAGGGGGTTAGGTTATACTAAATTGCACTGTGCGCCGCATCTGATGCATTTCGCTCCAAGCGCGGCACTCAGTGGATATCCGATTTACCATTTGGATGTCCTGGCGGTCATTTAGCGTCTCGACACAAGCTCGGCCCCGGAGCTCGTTCGAGCTGTTCGTATTCCTTGAAAGGGGAAAAATGGACATATCGAGGAAGACTGATTACGCCCTTCGTATGCTGGCGATGCTTGCTGAGGATCCGGAGTGTTTGCTTTCTGTTCGCACCGCTGCCGAAGAGGTCAATGTTCCGTATTCGTTTGCCCGCTCGATTCAGCACGGTTTGGTCCAGGCCGGTATTGTGGAGAGCCTGCGTGGCGTCCACGGTGGCATGCGTCTCAAGGTCAGTCCGGACGACGTCACTATCCGCCAGGTCGTCGAGGCCGTTCAGGGTCCTATGGTTATGAACGATTGCACCGCGCCCGATGGTGACTGTGCGCGCATGGGCGCGTGCTGCTAGCATCCCCGGGGGGCCGGAGCCCAGGCGTTGATGCGCGACTACCTCGATTCCGTTTCGCTCGGCGACATCGTCGCTCACCGCCAGTTCCCAGCCGTCGATCCCAAGTTCGCCGACCGCGAAGCGTTTCCCGAGTACGCCACCTGCGAGTGCGCTTACCGGGAGGAATAACGCCGCATAAGGAGCATAGCCATGATTCAGGACCCCTTTCGTTCGATGATTCGTTCGGAAGGGGTCCTGCGTTATCGTGACCTTCCGTGGCGCCGCACACGCGATCCGTACATCATTTGGCTTTCTGAGGTCATGCTGCAGCAAACGCAGGTGCCGCGTGTGGAGGCGCGCATGCCGGTGTGGCTCGATCGTTTTCCGACTGTGCAGGCGCTTGCCCTGGCCGCGCCTTCCGATGTTTTGGACGCTTGGCAGGGCATGGGCTACAACCGACGCGCTCTGGCGCTTCATGGGGCCGCTCAGCGCGTTGTAGAGGACTGGGACGGGGAGTTTCCGCGTGAGACGCGTGACTTGGTCGCTCTGCCTGGTATTGGCCCGGCAACGGCGCAGGGTATCCGGTCGTTTGCGTTTGATCTTCCGGGCGTGTATCTGGAGACCAATGTGCGCACAGTCTTTCTGCATCACTTCTTTCCCGATGTACCGGCTGTTCCCGATCGCGAGCTGGTGCCGCTGATCCAAGCCGCCTGTCCGGCGGCTCCCGGTGCAGCGACCGACGAGATCGCTCCCTTTGCCGTGCCGCTCGATGATGCCGACACGCCGCGCGCGTGGTATTACGCGTTGCTAGATTACGGCGCATATCTAAAAAAGACGTTGCCCAATCCGTCCAGGCGCTCGGCGGGCTATAGCCGTCAATCAAAGTTTGAGGGCTCGCGTCGCCAAAAGCGCGCGCATATCGTGCGTATGTTGCTGGCAGCGCGCGATGGCCAGCCGGCGGGGATTACGCTTGCTGATGCCGTGGCGGGCGTTAACGAGATGGAAGCGGCGGCTGGGCGTGGGCCGGTCGAGCGCGACTTGATCGCGGGCATTCTAGCCGACCTGGAGCGTGAGGGCTTTTGCCGAGCTGAGGGCGATCGCTGGCTGAGCATCTAGCCTGTGCAAATCTGAAGAACAGGATTGTAAGGTTTAGATTTTCGGCATGAGGGCATCCTAAAGACGAGGCCGCTCGAAGCCTACGGGCGGCATGCGTTGAAGGGAAGTACACCTATGGATTTTGAGAATTCCCAAACCAAGAAGAACCTCGAGACCGCTTTTGCCGGTGAGTCCCAGGCACACACCAAGTATCGCTACTATGCATCCAAGGCCAAAAAGGACGGCTACGTTCAGATCTCGAATATTTTTGCCGAGACGGCGGGCAACGAGTCCGAGCACGCCAAGCTGTGGTTTAAGTATCTGCACGACGGCGCCGTTCCGGGCACTCTGGACAACCTGCGCGACGCCGCTGCGGGCGAGAACTACGAGTGGACCACGATGTACGACGAGTTCGCCAAGACCGCCGAGGAGGAGGGCTTTGCCGAGATCGCCGAGAAGTTCCGTGGCGTCGGTGCCGTGGAGAAGGCTCACGAGGAGCGCTACAACAAGCTCGTCGAGCGCATTGAATCTGGCGAGGTGTTTGAGCGTGAGGGCGTGAAGGTGTGGAAGTGCCTGAACTGCGGGCACCTGCACGTTGGTGCTGAGGCGCCTGAGGTGTGCCCGGTGTGTAACCACCCGAAGGCGTACTTTGAGGAGCAGGTGGTGAACTACTAGCGCTTGGCGCTGGCTGCTGCGGAGCGCAGGGCGGGAAATGCCTTTCCCTCTCGCTCACGGCTGCGCAGGTCGCGCGAGGCAAAGGTGTTTCCCCGCCCTGTGCTCCGGCTTCGGGTCGTCGCGTGCTTGCTACTGAAAAACTGATAAGAAGTTTGTGTGCCGCCCCTTATGGGGCGGCACGTTTTTGTGGGGGCCGGTTGGGGCGGTGACGTTGCTTAGAGGGTACACTGGGTAGCGTTGGCTATTCGTTTCCTCTTGTGAGGTGTTGGTTATGGGTAAGAAGTCTCGGGCTCGGGTTGCTGCGGCGGGAACTCGCAAGGATCCTGGTCGTCGGGTTGCCGAGGGTAAAAAGGCCGATCGTGCTGAGAAGGACAAGAAGGTCGGTGCGCATGCTCATCCTGAGTGGGCGCCCCATTTGAATTCGGCTAGTGAGGACTTGACCGCCAAGCTGTTTACGATGGTCGAGGTCATCTTGGGCGTGGTGCCTGTGGTGGTCATTGGCCTGTTCCTGGCCTCCAAGGATGCCACGAGCGTGGATAAGCTCACCGAGGTCTTTTCGCAGGAGCCCTCGATGGTGGTCACGTTTATTTCTGCGTGCCTGCAGCCGTTTGTGGCGTACATGCTGTACATGATTTATCGCAAATACTGCGAGGGCGATGCGGGCTTTGCCGCCGGCAACCTGATCGGTCTTTTGTGCTCCGAGATCCTACTGCTCAATATCCCGGGCGTCATCGGTATGGGCATCTTGCTGTGGCGTGTTTGGCGCAACGTTGCCCCGCACTTTGAGAGTTGGCTGTTTGAGCGCCGCGTAATGGGCGTGCTGGCAGACATCGCCGGGTCGCTCGTGATTCTCGTCTTGGCATTTATGTGCGCCACCGCCGCCCGCGGTCTCGCGGGCATGTAGTCTGTTCTCACCGACCACGGGGCGCAGGGCGGGAAATGCCTTTCCCTCTCGCTCACGGCTGCGCAGGTCGCGCGAGGCAAAGGTGTTTCCCCGCCCTGTGCTCCGGCTTCGGGTCGTCGCGTGCTTGCTACTGAAAAACTGATAAGAAGTTAGCGTGCCGCCCCTTTTGGGGCGGCACGTTTTTGTATGGGGTCCCGGTCTCCACAATTTCCGTCAAGCTTTTGGTTAGATTTTGGTCAGTTGGCGTAAGGGTGGAAGGCCAAAAGATTGCTGACGAAAAAAGCTCAGAGAAAGTGCTGGTAGGGGAGTTGTTGAGCTTTTCGACAGCTTTTGAGCAAAAGAAACTTTGTGGCTATTGCCGGCGATTGCGTTGTCGCGGTCATGGCGGTGCGGGATGCTGATCGTAAGCGTCGAATACTCCGATTTTGGAGGCAAGCATGAATCTGTTTCTTGAGACTCCGCAGCAACAAGCCGAGCGCATGTTGCGCCAGCAGCAACGACTTATGGAGATGCAAATGCAAGGGGCGGCAGTCCAGCCCTTTGCGCAAAATGTCGTGCCCGCTGCTGTACCTGCAGCTGTGCCCGGGTGCGAATCGGCACCAGAGGCCTATTCCGTACAGCAAGATTCATATGCGCAGGAGCTCGCGTTCGACAAGCGTCGTGCGCGTCGTCGCCGCGTGGGCCAGCGCCTGCGCACCTTGGCGATGATCGTGCTCATCCCGTTAGGGCTTGTGGCCATCTTTCTGGCGTCGTATGCCCTCACGTGCATCCTCAACGGCGCATCGCCCAACGAGGTGCTCCAACATCTGTCAGCCCTGGGCCAGCGCCTAGGCGACGTCATAACAACCATCCGCACCGGCTGGGAGAGCTAGCGTTTTAGCGTCCGCGGCTCTAAGAGAAATTTGTCTGCAAGGCAGTGAGTGATCCGGGTGTGTGGCGGGGTAAGATTGATCGCGGTTTTGATTGATGACCGATTGAGTTTGTTGGGCGGAGTCTATGTCTGCTATTGATATCGTGCTTGTTGTGATCGCCTTGGTGGCGGTGGGGGTTGCTGTGGCTTGCGCCCTCCAGCTCAAGAGCCTGCGTGCCGAGTTGCGGGAGCGTGGCGACAGTAGCGCGGAAACGCTGGCAGCACTCGAGCAGGCCAACAACGCGCTCGATGCCCTGAACGTCGCGCTGGCCGAAACCCGCCGCACGGCCAATGCCATCGCGCAGCAGCAGACGACCGATGCGGCCGTGGAGCAGCAACGTTACCTGACCATCGCACGCGAGTTCTCGCAAGCTGGTGACCGGATGGATGGCCTGCGCCGCGAGACGGCCCAGCAGCTCGGCGCCAATCGCGAGGGCATCGAGCATCGCCTGGACAAGGTGCGCGAGACGGTCGATGCTCAGCTGGGCGCCATCCGCAAAGACAACAACGTGCAGCTCGATCAGATGCGCGCGACGGTGGACGAGAAGCTCTCCCGCACGCTCAACGACCGACTGTCGGCATCGTTCAAGCAGGTGAGCGACCAGCTCGAGGCCGTGTATAAGGGCCTGGGCGATATGCAATCTATCGCCACCGGCGTAGGCGACCTCAAGCGTTTGCGGGGCAATGTAAAAGCGCGCGGCATGTTGGGCGAGGTGCAGCTGGGTGCAATTCTTGCGGACATCCTTACACCCGACCAGTATCTGGAAAACGTCGCCACCAAGCCCGGTGCCTCGGAGCGCGTTGAGTTTGCCGTCAAGCTGCCGGTGGACGAGGGCGACCCCATGCTGCTGCCGATTGACTCCAAGTTTCCGGGCGACGCGTACGAGCACCTGCTCGACGCGCAGGAGTCGGGCGATGCGGAGACCGTGGCGGCTGCGCGTAAGACGCTCGACACCATGGTCAAGCGCGAGGCCAAGGACATCTGCGAAAAGTACCTGAGTGTGCCGGCAACGACCAACTTTGGCATCATGTTCGTGCCGTTTGAAGGACTGTACGCCGAGGTCGTCAGCCGCCCCGGGCTTATCGAGACCCTGGGCCGCGACTATCACGTCAACGTTGCCGGCCCTAGCACCATGGCGGCCATTCTCAACAGCCTGCAGATGAGCTATCAGACGTTTAAGTTGCAAAAACGTACCGACGACGTGCTGCGCGTGCTCTCCGCCGTCAAGGCCGAGCTGCCGCGCTATCAAAAGGCGCTGCGCCGCGCCCAGCAGGAGATCGAGACCGCGGGCAAAACGGTCGAGGGCATCATCACCACGCGCACCAACGTTATGGAGCGCAAGCTCAAGGATATCGACGCGCTGGAAGACGCCGATCAAGCCGATGAGATTTTGGGACTCACGCCCGCGGGCCTTTCCACAGACCAAGAAGACGAGGACTAATTGCAACAAGGCAGCGGGGCGCCGGCGCAAACGCGGGCACCCCGCTGCCTTTCACATCGCGCTTGCCTGAAGTGCGCTTTAGTGTGCAACAATGGCGTTTCGCCCTATCAGACGCGAAAGGAAGCCCATGTCTCAGAGAAACACCAGTCCGCTGAAACGCTCCACCGTTCGCCGCACGCTGCAGCGGTTTTGGGGTGTCACGCGCACGCAGCCGCTGATTGTCTTTCTCTCGGTGTTCTCGTCGGCGGGCTACATCTTTTTGCTGACGTTTGCCAATACCTATGTGATGGCCCTCATTGTCGACCGCGTTCAAGCCGGTCCCGTGGCGGGTGACCAGGTGTTTGAGGTCTTCGGCTCCTATATCCTGGCGCTCGTACTCGTTAACCTGGTGGGTCAGATCCTCTCCAAGCTACAGGACTACACCGTCTACAAGCTCGAGATTGCAGGCAACTATCACCTGGCGCGCCTATGCTTCGACACGCTCTCCAACCAATCCATGACATTTCACACCAGCCGCTTTGGCGGATCGCTCGTGAGCCAGACGAGCCGTTTTATGAGCGGCTATACGGGGCTGGTCGACGTGACGGTGTATTCGCTCATCCCCACCATCACCTCGGTCATCTGCACGGTGGCGGCGCTCGCCCCGGTGGTGCCGACGTTTACCGTGATCCTGGTGTGCATCATGGCCGTCTACATCGCGTTTGTCTGGCTTATGTACAAGCGCATCATGCCGCTTTCGGCCGCGACGTCCGCCGCGCAGAACAAGCTCTCGGGCGTGCTCTCCGACGCGGTCACGAATATCCTGGCCGTCAAGACCTGTGGGCGCGAGGACTTTGAGCGCGATCTGTTCGACGCCGCCGATCGTGCCGCGCGCGACGCCGAAACGGTCTCGATGCACGCCATGATGCAGCGCAACTTTACGACCTCGGGCCTTATCGTCATCACCATGGCCGTGGTGAGTGTGTTCGTGGCGGGCGGCAACGCGTGGTTTGGCATCTCGGCCGGCTCGCTCGTCATGATCTTTACCTACACCTATAACCTCACCATGCGCCTGAACTACGTAAGCTCCATGATGCAGCGCATCAACCGCGCTTTGGGCGATGCGGCCGAGATGACGCGCGTGCTGGACGAGCCACGTTTGGTGGCAGACGACCCGGACGCCCCTGAGCTCAAAGTGACCGAGGGCGCGATTGATTTTGAGCACCTGAGTTTTGCGTACCGTGACGCTGCGGCGGGCGAGAGCGTGTTCGATAACCTGACACTTCATGTGGCGGCGGGCCAGCGCGTGGGCCTGGTGGGCAAATCGGGTTCGGGTAAGACGACGCTCACCAAGCTGCTGCTGCGCCTGGACGATGTTCAGGGCGGCCGCGTGCTCGTGGACGGCCAGGATGTCTCGCGCTGTACGCAGCAGAGCCTGCGCCGCCAGGTTGCCTACGTGCCGCAGGAGGCGCTGCTGTTCCACCGCTCCATTCGCGAAAACATTGCCTACGGTCGTCCCGACGCCACTGATGAGCAGATTCGCGAGGCCGCGCGCCTGGCCAACGCCCTGGAGTTTATCGACCGCTTGCCCCGTGGCTTTGACACCATGGTGGGCGAGCGCGGCGTCAAGCTCTCGGGCGGCCAGCGTCAGCGCGTGGCCATCGCCCGTGCCATCCTAACCGACGCGCCGATTCTGGTGCTCGACGAGGCGACCTCTGCCCTCGACAGCGAGTCCGAGGCGCTGGTGCAGGAGGCGCTCGAGAATCTGATGCGCGGCCGCACCTCCATTGTGGTGGCGCATCGCCTGTCCACCGTGGCGGCGCTCGACCGCATCGTGGTGCTGGCCGATGGCGAGATCGTCGAGGACGGCACGCATGCGCAGCTCGTCGAGGCGGGTGGTGAGTACGCGAGCCTGTGGAGCCGTCAGACCGGCGCATTCTTGGAGGCGTAAGCGTCTCGGACGTGGGACAATTGTGCCCATTAGTTTATTGTGCCGTTGAGCTAAGGAGTCGTTATGCCACGCGAGACCAATGCCACCAAGCGCGAGCGCGCCATCGAGGTGTGTGAGCGTCTCGACCGTCGCTATGGCCCGGTCGAGTGCTTTTTGGACCACGAGAATCCCTTCCGCCTGCTGATCGCGGTGCTGCTTTCGGCGCAAACGACCGATGCACAGGTCAACAAAGTGACGCCGCGGCTGTTTGCCCAGTGGCCCACACCCGAGGCCATGGCTGGGGCGAGCGTGGCTGACGTGGCAGACACCATCAAGTCACTCGGCTTCTACAAGAGCAAAGCCAAGCATGCCGTCGAGGCCGCGCAGATGATCGTCGCCGACTATGGCGGCGAGGTGCCGGCCGACATGAAGGAACTCGTGAAGCTGCCGGGCGTGGGACGCAAGACGGCGAACATCGTGCTCAACGTGGGGTATGGCATCGTGGAGGGCATTGCGGTGGACACGCATGTCAACCGCATTGCGCACCGCCTGATGCTGAGTCCCAAGACGCATGCCAAGGAGCCGCTCAAGACCGAGCAGGATTTGCTCAAGATTTTGCCGCACGAGTATTGGGAGTCGGTTAACCATCAGTGGATCACCTTCGGTCGCGAGATCTGCGACGCCCGCAAACCCAAGTGTGACGAGTGTCCGCTGGCAGATTTGTGCCCCAGCGTGCGCGTAGCGGGGTAGGGCGGAACGCATTTTCGTCTGGCGTTTTTTGCGGGGCTGGGTTTGCCCTTGAGCCGGAGTCCTCTCCATGCGTTACCATGACAGACAATGTATTTGACGTACGACCCGCCGAGCTTGCCCCGGCGGGCTTTTGGCGTTGCGATGCCGGAGGAACAGCATGCTCATTCACCGTATAGCCGCGCAGCTCTACACTGCCGAGGCGCTGCAGACCGTCGAGGCCGGACTCGATGCCGGCGAGGACGTGACGCTGGCCGTGTCGCAGTCGGGCCGCACGCTTATGGCGGCCGCCCAGTTTGCGCGCCGTCCGCGCCCGACGGTCTACATTGTGAGCGGCGAGGATGCGGCCGATCGAGCCGCGCGCAGCCTTGCCGCCTATGTGGGCCTGGCGCACGTGTGCCGCTTTCCCGAGCGCAAGGACTATCCGTGGCGCGAGCAGGCGCCCGACGACGCCGGGGTAGCGCAGCGCTGCGAGGCGCTGGGGCGCATCGTGCGCGGGGACAACTGCATCATGGTCGCCTCGGCTCGCGCGCTGCTGCGTTGCGTGCCGCCGGTCGAGAGCCGCTATTGGGAGTCCACGACCTTTGCGGTGGGCGAGGAGACTCCTTTTGATGAGGTGCCGCAGCGCCTGGTGGGCATGGGCTACACCAATGCCGGCGCCGCCGATGCGCCCGGTCTGTTTCACGTGCACGGCGACACCGTCGAGGTGTTTCCCGCGCAGGAGAAAGCGCCCGTGCGCATTGAGTTCTTTGGCGACGAGATTGACCGCATCCGCCGCATGGTGAGCTCAACGGGGCAGACCATCGGTAACGAGGACAGTATTGAGATCTTCCCCTGCCGCGAGCTGGCGCTTACCGACGATGCCGTCCACAACATGCACGTGGCGCTCTACCGTGCCAGCCAGGACGACAGCAAGCTGGCGGCGCTGCTCGAGATGGTGGATGCGCGCATCGTCACGCCCGAGCTCGACCGCTTTTTGCCGGTGATGTACGGCCAGACCGTAAGCCCGTTGGCGCACGTGAGCGGCAAGGCACTCGTGGTTCTGTCCGAGCCGCGCTCGCTGTTCGACGACTGCCTGCGCGCCTACGAGGATATTGAGGCCCGTGCCGGCGAGGCAGGGATTGACCGCTTGGATGGTCTGTACGTGTGCGCCCAACAGCTCGATTTTGGTGCCCAGCAGCGCCTGAACTACGTGAGCCTCATTCGTGCCGGCGGCGCGGTGACGGCAGAGCTCAAGATTGAGCAGCCGGCCATCGCAGGCTCGGACAACCGTTTTATGACGCGCATCCAGGAGGTCGTGGGCAAGCGCTATGCCTGCGTGTTTGCCATCCCCGACCGCGGTGCGCGCGAGTCGATGGAGCTCACCTTTGGCGACGAGGGCATTACCTTTGAGGAATCGCTGACCGCGGCGCCCGAAAATGTCGGCGCTATCGGCGACCGCGTTCGCGTGGCAGCGGCGGATTCCGCCGACCGTGCCGCACGCCAGGAGGCCCATGCTTCCATTCGCGAGCGTAAGGCCGACGCGCTCAACGCCCGCTCGCTCGAGGCGGGCGCCGCGCAGGCTGCCGCCGGCGCCGCCGTGCCCACTATTTCGCGCGGACGTGTGACCTTTGTCGATGCCGCTCTGCCGCAGGGCGTGGTGGTGCCCGATGCCAACCTGGCCGTGTTCTCGATCGCCGACCTCAACGCCCGCATGGACGCCAACCGCGCGCGCAGCCGCCGCAAGGTGGACATTACGCAGATCACGTTCCCGTTTAAGCCGGGCGATTACGTGGTGCACGCTACCCACGGCATCGCGCTCTTTAGCGAGATCGCGCGCCAGGAAGTGGGCGGCAAGGAACGCGACTACTTTTTGCTGGAATATGCCGATGGCGACAAGCTCTACGTGCCGCTCGAGCAGGTCGACCGCATCACGCGCTACGTTGGCCCCGACGGCGACAAGCCGCGCCTGACCAGGCTCAACACAGCCGACTGGACGCGCGCTACCAACAAGGCGCGCAAGAACGCCAAAAAGCTGGCGTTTGACCTGGTCGACCTGTATACGCGCCGCTCGTCGATTACCGGTATCGCCTGCCCGCCCGACACGCCCGAGCAGATTGAGATGGAGGAGAGCTTCCCTTACGACGAGACGCGCGACCAGCTGGAGGCCATCGCCGATATTAAGGCCGACATGGAGGCGCCCAAGCCCATGGACCGCCTGCTCTGCGGCGACGTGGGCTTTGGCAAGACCGAGGTCGCCCTGCGTGCGGCGTTTAAGTGTGTGGACTCCGGCCGTCAGGTCATGGTGCTCTGTCCCACGACCATTCTGGCCCAGCAGCACTACGAGACCTTCTTTGAGCGCTTTGCCCCGTTTGGCCTCGAGGTCGAGGTGCTCAGCCGCTTCCGCACGCCGGCGCAGCAGAAGCGCGCGCTCAAGGCGTTTGCCGAGGGCACGATCGATGTGCTCATCGGCACGCACCGCTTGCTTTCGGCCGATGTGAACCCAAAGAACTTGGGCCTGGTGATCATCGACGAGGAACAGCGCTTTGGCGTGCAGCACAAGGAGCAGCTCAAGAACCTGCGCGAGCAGATTGACGTGCTCACGCTTTCGGCAACGCCTATTCCACGAACCATGCAGATGGCCACGAGTGGCGTGCGCGACATGAGCCTGATCACGACGCCGCCGACCGGGCGTCGTCCCGTGATCGTGCACGTGGGGGAGTACGACCCCGATGTGGTGAGCGCGGCGATTCGCCTGGAGGTGGGCCGCGGCGGTCAGGTGTATTACGTGTCCAACCGCGTCAAGACCATCGATGACGCCGTGGCGCGCGTGCACGAGGCCGCGCCCGAGGCGCGCGTGGGCGTGGCGCACGGCAAGATGAGCCCGCGCGAGGTCGAGGACGTGATGATCGAGTTCGCGACCAAAAAGATCGATGTGCTCATCGCCACGACCATCGTGGAGCGCGGCATCGACAACGCAACGGCCAACACGCTCATCATCGAGGACTCGCAGCGCCTGGGTCTGGCACAGCTCTACCAGCTCAAGGGCCGTGTGGGCCGCTCTGCCACGCAGGCCTACGCGTACTTTATGTTCCCGGGCGAGCTGCCGCTCACCGAGGAGGCCACGGCGCGCCTGACCGCACTTTCCGAGTTCCAGGACCTGGGCAGCGGCATGCGCATCGCCATGCGCGACCTGGAGATTCGCGGCGCCGGCTCGCTTATGGGAGCCGAGCAGCACGGCAACCTGTCGAGCGTGGGCTTTGACCTGTTTACGCAGATGCTGGGCCAGGCCGTGGCCGAGGCGCGCGGCGATGACGACGCCGGCGTGGAGGCGGCGAGCGTGGGTATTAACCTGCCGGCCGACTACTTCTTGTCCGAGGAGTACCTGCCGGCGGTGGATCAGCGCGTGCTCGTGTACCGCAAGCTCGCAGCGGCCGAGGACCTGGAGAGCATCGATGAGGTGCAGGAAGAGACCGAGGCTGCGCATGGCGAACTGCCGTTGGCGGGACTCAACCTGTTCAATCGCGCACGCGTCCGCATTCGCGGCGAGCGCCTGGGACTCGAGAGCGTCACGCTCAGCGGTGGTCGCATCACGTTTTTGGGCGTCGACGTGCCCAAGAAGGTGGCCTTTGAGCTTAAGACCCACTATGGCGCGGTGAACTTCCCCAAGAGCCGCAAGCTGTCGGTGCCCTACAAGGCGGGCGCCGGCGCAGGCAGCGGCCTGGGTCGCGGCCTCGATGCCAACGACGGCACCGGCCCCGTGGCCGCGGCACTCATGCTGCTGCAGCAATTAGGCGCGAGCGACGATGACTAACAAGTAGGGGGCGTGGCGGGGCAGAGCTACCAGTTGTTCTTTGCCCCGCCACCTCGCAGGTTGATTCCAGCCCCATCGAAAGGAAAGCATGTTCGGGTACATCTACAAGAAAGACGGCGCCGCTATCGCGGTTGTCCTGTGTCTTTGTCTGGGCGTGGGCAGTTTCTTCGATTATCAGATCTCGAGCGCGCTGTTCAACATCGGCAGCATGTACGGCCGCTTTATCGAGGCCGCTGGCGAGTTGCCGTTTGAGCTGACGGCGAGCATCGCGGGCGTTATGCTCGTGCGCGCGGTGCGTCCCGACTCCAGGGGCAGCAAATGGCTTGCCGCGCTCGGCATCCTCGTCAACGTTGGCCTGCCCGGCTACGAGATCGTTTCGTCCCTGAGGGTTGGCGGTAAACTCATTGCGGCTCAGTTGGTGCTGACGTTTGTGCTGGTCATCGCTGCCAACCTTATCGTCTATCGCCTCACGCGCACGACCGAGCCCGACGAGCTCGCGCGCTGGGCGTTGATGGTGCTTGCCGTGTGGATCGCTCAGGCCATCATCCTCAACGTGATCGTCAAGCCGCTGTGGTCGCGTCCGCGCATGCGCGTGATCGAGGTCACGCCGGGACTCGATTTTCAGCCGTGGTGGGTGATCGGTAACCCCGACAAGTGGACTTATATCGCCGCCGGCGTGATCAAGGACGGCTTCAAGTCGTTTGCGAGCGGACACACGGCGCACGCGGCGATCGGCCTTATGCTCGCCGGGCTTCCCGCGGCGGCCTTTAAGGAAAAGCCGTCACGCCGTCGTGTGGTCTTTTGGACGGCGGCTGTGGTCGCGGCGCTCGTCGCGCTTGGCCGCATCGTGATCGGAGCGCACTTTTTGAGTGACGTGAGCTGCGGCTTTGCTCTGGTGCTGGCGCTTGAGTGCCTTGCCGCGCGCATTGCCTATCCCAACGGCGTACAATAGCTCCGTTTGAATCATCTGGCCGATACCCGGTAAGAGAGGATTGCCATGCTCGCGTTCAACAACGACTATTCCCACGGCGCACACCCGGCAGTGCTGCAGGCGCTCGTCGACACCAATATGGAGCCGCAGCCCGGCTACGGTACCGATGCACATACCGAGCGTGCCAAGCAACTTATTCGCGAGGCCTGCCAGACGCCTGACGCCGACGTGTTTTTCCTGGTGGGCGGCACGCAGGCTAACGCGACGGTGATCGACATGCTGCTTGCGCCGTACGAGGGCGTCGTTGCTGCCGAGACTGGCCACGTTGCCTGCCACGAGGCGGGCGCCATCGAGTTTGGCGGCCACAAGGTGCTCACCATCCCCGGCTACGAGGGCAAGATGCACGCCGAGGACCTCGAGAACTATATCCAGGTGTTCTACGAAAACGAGAGCTACGAGCACACGGTGTTCCCG